>CAZPGT010000057.1:0-5352 GCA_964586345.1 uncultured Mycoplasmatales bacterium
GTCGACATAGGGGCGGCCGACCTTGCTGTCGACCATCAGGACTTTGTCGATCACGACTTCGGAACCGACCGCGCCGCTGATTTTCTCGACGTAGATGACGTCGTTTTCGCGCACCATGTACTGTTTGGTGCCGCTGACGATGATCGCGAACATTTTTCCTCCAGAATAGACTCGTTCGCCGCGGCAGGCCGTTTTGTTTTGGCCGTTTCGGTGCAGCCGCGGATCGAGACGGTTGAATCCGCTTTTGAAATTAAGGATTTAACAATCCTTAATAGCACAAATCGTATTGTAACACAAATTTCGGCGAAAATTACGCCGATTTCTGGCTAATCAGGTTTTCGAACGCCTTGACGAGGTCGTTGACGGTCCTCAGCGCCATCATCTGTTCGTCGGACAGGCTCACGCCGAAGTGTTTTTCCAGGTCGACGATGATCGAGAAGGTGTCCAACGAGTCAAGGCCAAGCGTCTTGAAATCCTGGTTCATGACCGCGTCGGTCAATTGGATCTTAAGATGTTTCTCGGCGACGATTTTTTTCAACTGTTCAATTATTTCCATGGATTCGCAACATCGGGATTCGAACTTTATATATATGAAATTATACATTTTTCGCCAAACGAATGATAATTTGATCCCAATACCGCTTTTGCAGTCCGTCCTGCCTCGAATAATCCTGAGCGAAGTATCACACGGCGTTGATCAGGATGTTTTTTTGCGTCTGGTTGACCCGGTAATCGGTTTCCAGGCTCAGCTCGCCGGATTTCTGCTTGAAAAACGGGTGCTGGTAGATCGCGCTGACGATCCAAAACTGCAGGTTTTTGTACAGAACGTCCTGCTGGATGCTGAATTGCTGGTAATGGTCGTCGTAATCGCTGAGCAGGTAGCGGTACGATATCAACTGATCCCATTCGGGGTTGGAGTAAAAGTACGCGTGGATGTTGGCGTACTGGTAAAGGTAGTTCGCGTCGTCGGCGAACGGGTATTTGCGGTTCTTGAGCTCCGTGGCGGTCTCCGGCCAGTCCTCGCTTGCGCCGCCTTGGTTTTGCTGCGCGCCCGCATCGGGTTGCGATGGGTTGGCTTCCGGGGCGCCCTGGTCTTCTTTTTGGTTGCCGCTTTGGCTCAGGACGATCGTGGAGACGCCAAGGATCAGCGTGGACGAAAGCATCACCCCGCTGGCGACCCACAAAAGCGCTTTCTTCGTTTTCTTGGTCATGTTAGATTAACTTGTTGAATCCGTTGAGCGAGTTGATGAGGTGGTAGTCGAAGACGAAATAGTCCAGCGCGTTCGGGTCGTTCAGCGCGAGCATGTACCTGAACGAATTCCGCGCGACGACTTTGTAATGGGCGTTTTCGGTCTGGAGGTCGAAAGCCGCCTCGTAATAGCCGTCCCCGCCGTTGGGCAGAAGGAAGTCGTGACCCGAAAAACTGTCCTTGACCAGCCTTTTGGCGGTTTCGCTGTACGTCACCTTGAACGGGAGCTGGAACGTCCACGAATTGTTTTCGGTCAGCCGGTAGCTTTGGGTCTCGCTGTGGGTCAGCTCCTGGTAGCCGCTTTGGTCGGGGATGTGGTAGTAGAAATACGCGCTCAGGTTGCTGACCGTCACCGGCGCGGAAGCGGTGATCGTGAACATCTCCCTGATCATTTCGTGCTTGGACAGGCGCAGGTAATACTTCGAATCCCACGAAAGGCGCAGTTTGGTGCCGTTGGGGTTGTCCGTGGTCGGGAACCGGGCGTAAAGCTCGCTTGATCCCGAGTTGGTCGCGAAGCTGAAAAACGAGTCCAGATAGGCGGCCGATTTGATTTCGGCGGCGCGCAAATCGTCCAGAAACCGTCTGAGTTTGAGGCTGTCGAAATCGTTTTTGTACAGATCGAGCTGTTTCGGATCGCACGCGAAGGCTACCGAGATCGGCACGGTGATCTGGTTCAGGACGTCGTTGACGTAGGGCAAGCTCGTCTTCGGGATCGAGACGTTGATTTCGTGGATCGCCCAGTCATTGTCGGGGTTTTGGGCCTGCACGGGGACGAGCGGGACACCCTCGAGCGGGCCGAAATCGGGAATCGCGAACGAGGCGACCACGAAACCCGGGGGCAAGACGCTTTTGCAGTTGATCGCGATTTTGACGTTGAAATGGATTTTGTCGCTGGTCGTGCTCACGTTGGTCGAATGCAGCTTGGCCTCGAAATACGTCTGGGTGCCGGCGTAATTCTCGTTCAGGGTCCACCACTTCTCGGCGATCGGCGCGGCGGAGATAGGATACGCTATCATACGACCAACTCGCAAAACGAGCGGATCGCCCGGTCCAGGATGCGGTAGAACGCGCTGCGGCTGAAATTGGACGTAACGCCGTGGGTGATCTTGAAATATTCGAAGATCACCTGGCGCTCCGTGGCGCTGAGGCACTCAAGCGCCTTGGAAACGAGATCGACGAACGCCTCGTTGGTCGTCCTGGCGTTTTTGTTCCACCGGCCGCCGCCCGAATTCTTGAAGATGCTTTTGTTTGATCGCTCGCGGGCGGTATGGTTGTCGGTCTTGAACTTGAGCTGCTGGTACTTCCTGAGGATCTGCTCGGTCAGGACGCGCAGTTGGGCTTTGGTCATTTCGTCAGGCTTGCGCACGTGGATTAGTTTGTTTTTCATCAAATGTCTCCTCTCACTAATGCATCGTTACGAATTTTTTTCTGAAAATTTCTCAATTTTCACCATAGTTGTAACAAATCCCGAATCGGTTTGCAAGCGGTGAAATTTTTTATGTTTGTTTTGCAAAAAAACGTAAAAAATTTTTCGTCCGCCCGGAAAAATCCGGTTGTTACGCGGCGGGCGGGAGCGAAGGCGCGCGCAGGTATCGCCCGACCGAAAACGCGCGCGAAGCCGTTGAAGGAACGCAAGTTTCCGAAGCGAAAATGAGGTCCGCCCGGGACGCTGTTCCAAAAAAAACAAAAAGCCGCGAAACCCGCGATCGGAGCTGCGTAAATGGGCGAAAAATAACTTATATTCATATAAGTTAAAAAGATTTTTTGCGAATTTTACGCAACAAACACCGATTTTTTCGCACTGATATATATAGTGGGGGGCAGAAAGCGCATTTTTTGCCCCCGCGAACTTCAAAAATCAGGAGGAAACACAATATGCTATCATCACTAATCGCAAAAATAGTTTACGTTGGCAAAAAACGAATCAACGTTGAGGTCAACTCGTTCTTTTACTGGATCAACGTCAAGGAAAACAACAATTTCGAAATCTCGTCAAAGCCAAAACGGATTTTCTGCCGCCAGGTCTGCCAGCTGGTGCACAACGAAATCCGGACCGAGATTTACGGGTTCGAGACGATCAAAGAGGTCGACTGGTTCCAAAGCCTGCTGGCGTGCCAGGGAATCGGGCCGAAGACCGCCATGCGGATCATGAAGCACGACATCGACGAAATCAAGCGGCTCATCGCCGCCAAAAACGAGGCGGAGCTGTCGGCCTACGACGGGATCAACGAATCGATCGCCGCGAGCCTCGTCGGCCACGCGTGAAGAGGCAAGCAGCCCGATCGCGGCGACGGCGCTTACGCCAAAAAGCAAGCCGGAAACGAGACGGAAACGGGCATCAGCGACAAGGACCGCGAGGAAATCGTGTCGACGCTGGTCGTGCTGGGTTATGACGAGAAGCTCATCAACCAGACGATCGACAAGGTCGACTGGGAACCCGGGTACGAGGTGTCCGACGTCGTCGCGACGCTCATCAAACTAATGGCCGGGGACGAAAATGAGCGCCAATTGCCGGCCTAAGACGTTCGACGAGTTCGTCGGGAAAGAAAACATCAAAAACCAGCTGGACACTTTCATCAGGGCCGCGAAACTGAAGCGCGCCGCCCTGCCCCACATCCTGTTCTACGGACCGCCCGGGGTGGGCAAGACGTCGCTGGCGGGCATCATCGCCAACGCGCTGGAAGCCAGGCTCAAAATCGTCCAGGCCACCAACCTGCAGAAAATCAGCGAGCTGCTAAACGTTTTTTCGCTGATGAACAAGAACGACGTGGTCCTGATCGACGAAATCCACGCCTTGGACCAAAAACTGATGGAATTCCTGTTCCCGATCATGGAAGACTTTTACGTCGACGTGGTTTTGGGCAAGGAGTACAATTCCAAGATCACCCGGATCAAGATCCCCCAATTCACCCTAATCGGCGCGACGACCCGCTACGGGAAGATTCTCAATCCGCTGGAGGAACGGTTCGGCATCGTCATCAGCGTCGATTACTACACGATCGGCGAAATCACGCAAATCGTGCGCGAGGCGAGCGCAAACGCGCGGTTGGATCTTACCGAAGGCGAGATCGCGGCGATCGCCAACAATTGCAAATTCACCCCGCGGCTGGCGTTGCGGCTCGTCAGGCAGATCCACGACTACAGGGCGATCCACCCCGGGATCAGCGTCGAGGCGATTTTCGAGCAGCTGAGCGTCAACGATTTGGGGATCACGGACCAAGACATCAGATACCTTCGGTCGCTGGCGGAAAAAAACTGCCTGGGGCTCAGGTCGCTGAGCCTCATCAACAACGTCGATCCGCAGACGATCGAGACCAAGATAGAACCGATCCTGCTCAAGCTGAACCTGATCGAGAAAACGCTCAAGGGGCGCAGAATCAGCGCCCTGGGGCGGCAATACCTAGCCAAACTGAGAAAATAAGTCGGCGCGGGGCGCGGTTTTGTGTTATCGTTAAGACGTGGCGCCCCGCGCTTTGGTTTAGCGACCGTCAATTTCGTGAATCATGCCCAAGCCAATCCAGATCAAACCCGCCCGCGCCCGACGCCAGAATGCGTTCCGGGAATTCAGGGCGATCGCCAGAAGCGTCCCGCTTTTCGTCGTTTTCGCGTTCCTGAACGCGTTTTTGCCCGTGGGCGTGTGCCTTGTCGCCGCGGCGGCCGACCCGGCGGGCGCGTACGCGGCGATGGGAATCGGGTACGTGACCTCGTTTTTGCTCGCGTTCGGGCAAATCGGGTTCACGTACGTCGTCTTTTCCACGCTTCACCGCGCGCGAAGCCGCGACGCCAAGGCGTTGCGCGACAACGCGACGCTGGTTTACGACCAGTTGGTCGCCGGGATGATTTGCGGCGCGATCGCGGTCCCCCTTTACGTGGTTCCAGCGCTCGTTTACACGGCATACGCGAACAAGCACGCCAACACCGTCGACGCCCTGCGCCCCGCTTACGCGTTCGTGTACGGTTCGGCCGGATACGTCTTTCTGTCCGCCACGGTCGCCAACCTCGCCGTCAACCTGCATTACAGCCAGAGGCGGTTGGCGGTGCTGGCCCACGTCGTTTTCGCTTTCGCCGCCGCGTTGGGCGCCAGCGCCCTGTTGGCGCTGGCC
>CAZPGT010000058.1:0-3331 GCA_964586345.1 uncultured Mycoplasmatales bacterium
CTCCGGCACTGAAAAGAATAAAACAACATTTTTCTTCCGGGGCGCCGGACGTGGAATCGTTGGACGAGGAATTGTTGAAGCAATACATAGAAACGAAAGACGTCGTTTTGTCGGACACGAACAAACTTTTCGCTTTCGGGGAAAACAAGGCGTCCGAAGGCATACCGCAAAACGGCGGTGTTTCTCGGCCGACAGAAAGCAATCGCACCAACCCGACAATCGAGATTAAAGACAACAGCAATGCCGCCAACCCGATTATCTTGGTTTATTTCGGCAATTCGGAAATCGCCAACGAAAACCAAACCGGCTTGTACGGCAACATAGGCGAACGTTTGTGGATGAATAAGTCGAGCCAAGGGAACATCAACGCCCACCTGCACATCGAATCAGCGGGCTCGACCAAAATAGGCACGCTGGAAAAAGGTCAAACCGACTCGAAAAACGCCATAGACATCCTCAACGAATTGTCAAAGGTTCCGTCAGTGATCATCCTGAACACGTACTATTCCGAAAACAGCGCAATCGAATTGTGGGGATTCGTGATGGGCAACCACTCGACCGGCGAGGGAACAACGGTCGAAGGCAGGCAAATCACGATCCCAAGGGCGTTTTTGGCATAACGACCCCGAACAAAGAAAGAAAAAGCGCGCGCCGCTTTTTCTTTTTTTATAACGAAACCGAAAATTTATAATCAACCAATAAAAATTACGCGCGCACGCGAACTCTGTGATTTCACAGTCATTTACTTCAGGTAAGAACACGCAGATGAAAAAAAGCAAAGTCAAATTGCTGATCGGTTCGTTGGCCTTCTCGGCCGTTTTGTCGGCGGCGGCGATATTGCCCGCAAGCTGCACCAACAACGCGAACCAGGCGCCAGAAGAAAACCAGAACCCGGGCGGAAACGACAACCCAAGCCAGGGCAACGGCCAACAGCAGTCCAAATTCCAGGCGACCAACGAATTGCTGAACGTCGCGGGAAACCCGAAAAGTTTTGATTTGTACAACGCTTACATCGACGCGATTTCCGCGAACGATTCGCAACCAGAAAACCCGATCGCCAACGATCCGTTTGGCGCGTTGCCGCCCGAACTTTTCGAAAGCAACCCGATCGGGGTGGCGATGAAATTCAGCGAAATCTCAGTCCGCCAGGAATTCATCGACCAACTGATCGGAATGTTCGAGTCAAACCTGGTTCCCGCGGAAGAAAACGCAGCCGCCTTAAGCGAAGCGCTTGCGGACATGAGACAAAACGCGGCGGACATGATCAACCAGCAGGCAAACGAACAGGCGGCCGCCTTCTCGACGTGAACGAACAATTTCGGGCTATACAATTCGACCGACCAGGAAAACCAAAGCAAGGTTTGGGAATTCACCAAAGACGGACAAACGTTGTATGCTTTCTACCTTCCGTCGGATTATTTGACCCTGACCTACAGCGACGACGGCCTCCCGGTTCTGACCAACAGCGACCCGACCGATCCGTCCACGGCCGAAAACCAAACAAGGGCGCGACTGGAAGTGAGGACAGCGGCTTCGGACGCACCCCAACCCGACACGACGACCCCGTATTTCTTTGGCGCGGGAACGATCCAGCTGCCGCGATCGCTGTTTGAACAGTTCCCGACGTATTACTCGGACACGATCGACGAAGAGATCGCGGTGTCTTCGAAAGCGAAGATGGTTCTTGAAGATTACAGAACGCGGATCGACGGCAACAATCTCGGCTTGAGCTGGTGGAACCAGATCGCCGTCGACCTCGACGGCGAAAACACAAAGCACCTGAAAGCGGACTTGGCGAACGCGTCAGGATCCAAGGTGTTGGGTTGGGTAAAGCGAAACGCGAATTTCGGGCAGGACTTGTCGTTGGTGCCCGAAGCCCTCGAAGGAAGCGCTACGATCGACCTTTCGAAATACTACGCGCCTTATTACGCCGGCGGCGACTCGCGCGCCATATTTGAGGCGAAGGACACGTCAAGCCAAAAGACTTACCGTTTGGAACTGGACATCGCCGACTTTCGGTTCACGTACCAGACCAACAACGTCTTTGAGATGGGCAAGGAATTGATCAGCGCCACCCCGCTGATCCGTCTGAACGACGGAAGCAAATTGACCGTGACCGATTCCCAATCCCAAACCCAAACCGTCGGCTTGAACTCCAACGCCTTCGTTGACGCCAACGCGCTCGTGGACCAAGACGCGTTTTCTTTGTTCTGGAACGATTTGCTGTTTTACCAACCCGTCCGCGACATCCATCACGAATTGACGTCCCTGCAAAACAAATCGGAATTCGAAAAGCTTAACCTTTGGGAAAATTACGTCGGCGGAATCCAAGAAAACATCAAGGGCAAAATTACAAACAACCGCGACCTGTTGGCGGATTTCATCGTCGAAAACATCGATTGGAACCTGAGGGATGCCTACCGCAACACGACTGCGGTTAACACAAGTTCCTCATTGCTGACTTCGACTTTCTCCGACAAAGAAAAATTGCGCGAATGAATCGTCGATTCGTCGAAAAACGACATCAGTTTTTCTGGTCACAACAAAACGTTTGCGTTCGGGAAGAACACCCCGGCGAACGTGACCACCCGCGAAGGCGTGTCCAACAACGACGAACCGAATTACTCGATCAAAATCCAGGGAAAGCAAGCCGCCGACCCGACGGTTTTGGTTTATTTTGGGACCTACGATCCGTCAACCAACGAGCACTGGAATTTAACCAGCGACATTTCGTTCAATTACTCGTCCAACAAGACAAACGGGCACATATTGGTCGAATCGGCGGGTCTCACCACGATCGAGCAAACGTCCAAGGATCAAACCACGCCGAACAAGGCGAACCAAATACTCAACGACATCTCCAAAGTGCCTTCAATCGTCATTCTGAACTACTTCCACTCCCAAGATTCTAACAACGACAACACCGCGGTACAACTGTACGGATTCATCATGGGCAACCATCAGGACGCATCCACGGGAGAGTTGGTCGGCAGACAAATCAAAATCCCGAAGGAATTGCTTAGCGCATAAACCCAACCAGCAACTAATTTTCAGGGCATAGCATGAAACGAGCAAAAAACAAATCACTGATCGGATCCTTGGCGCTGCTTTCCGCGATGGCCGCGGGAATAGTTGTCCCGTTCGCCTGCGCGAAGGCGGGAAGCGCGACCACCGAAAACAACCAACCCCAAGAACCCGGCCAAGGCGGCAACGGCAACCAACCTTCCGTCCCCCAGTCGCAGTTCGAACCCAGCAACAAGCTGCTCAATGCCGCGGGCAACAAAAAAGCCGTCGAATTCTACAATTCTTACATCAAGGCTCTGTCCGCGAC
>CAZPGT010000058.1:3341-5297 GCA_964586345.1 uncultured Mycoplasmatales bacterium
AAGCACGCAACCGCCGCCGACCGACTTTTACAGCGGCATTCCCCAAATCCCGACCGAAACGATCGATCTCCAAATAAACACAAAAGCCGACCAAATCGTCGACAAAATCGATTTCGTCAACCAATTGATCGCGATGTTCAGAAACCATTTGTCGCCGGAAGGGTTGGAGGCGGGATATCTGGGCGGTTTGATTGCGGAAATGGAGACACACGCGCCGCTAATGGTCGTTCAAGCGGCTGACGCTAGCCAAGCGGGATCGGTCTGGAGCCGCTATTTCGATTTTTCTGACGCGACCACTAGCCCAAGCGAAATGTGATCGTTTTCCGCCGAGGCCGGGCAGGTTCTTTACAAACTGCATTTCCCGTCCGACCATTTGGGCGTGTCGTTTGACAACGACGGGTTCCCGGTGATCGCAAACAACGCGCCGAGCGATCCGAACGCCGGCGAGGACACCAAAATCCGCTTGATCGTCACCGACCAAACGGATCCGCAAGCCACAAAGACGTTATTGTTCAAGCGCGAAACGATTAAACTTCCCGAGGCGCTGTTTGCCCAGTTTCCCGACTACTATTCGCGGACGATAAGCAAAAACGCCGGGTTGAAAGAAAAAACGCAAACGATCCTTGACGCTTACGACGCGACGGTTTCTTCGAACGGTTTGGGCGTCAGCTGGTGGAACCAAATCGCGGTCAGCATAGACAACGAAAACAGTAGTCGCGTCAGAAACGATTTGCTGCTTCCGAAATCCGAGATTTTAGGTTGGATCAAAGACAACGCGGCCAGCCAGAACGACGCGGCCGCGCTTCCGGAAGGTTTGTCCGAAAACAGCCAAATCGATTTGTCACCGCTGCACCCGACTTACCACGATTCGAACGGCACCGATTACGTTTTCGTCGCCACCGACGCGGTTTCAGGCGCTAGATACGAATTGCGTCTGGACGTGGCGGACTTCAAATTCACTGGTGTCGCGACCGATCCGTTCGAAAGCGGATCCGATTTGGTCGCGGCCGTTCCGTCCGTTCAGCTCGGATCCGGCAGCGTTGTGAACGTAACCGCCCGGAACGCGGAAGGGACCGAAGAAACGACTTCGATCCCTTTGCGAACAAACGCGTGAATCGAAGCGAGCCGCCTGGTCGACGCAAACGCTTTCAACGCGTATTGGAAGAACACCGCCCTAAACTTCGATTTCCGCAGCACGCAGCACCGTTTGATCAATTTGACCAATAAGTCGCGCGACGAAAAGCTGACCGAATGAAGCAACCACGTTTACCTGATGCAAGAAGCGATAAACGCCAATCTAACGCAAAACAAGAAATTGTTGGCCGATTTCATCTCCGACAACATCGATTGGGAACTGAAAGATAATTACAAATCTTCAGGGGCAACGAACGCGACAGACATTTTCGATTCCAAAGAGGCGTTGCGGAAGGCGATAGCGGACAAATCGACGACTTTAACCGCCGGATGGACGAACAAGATGTTCGCCTTCGGCAAAAACGTCGCGCCGACCAGCACGGTGTTCAATTCCCCGCAAAACGCCGGGGGAGTCGAAGACGACGTTATGCTCACCAAATACGCGATGAAAATCGTGACGACGAGCCCGTCCAGCACGATTCTTGTTTATTTCGGGACGTCCGATCCGATCGGTCCGAGCCAAGCCGGCGGCGGAACGACTTCGCTCGGCAACATCGCTGACGAAATTACGGTGCACTACTCCGCTAATCATATGTCAAGCCATTTGATCGTTCGTTCCGCGGGGCAAACGGAAATCGACGGAATAGGCCCGACCGCAAACGGAAACAGTTCCGAAAGCATCATCAAGGCGTTGGCGAAAGCGCCGTCGGTTTTCATCATGAACGGATTCAACAAGACAGCAAGCAGCCACCAGCTATGGGGATTCCTTATGGGGAACCACAAAGACGCAGACGGCAATGTCGTTGGACGTGAAATAACGAT
>CAZPGT010000059.1:0-651 GCA_964586345.1 uncultured Mycoplasmatales bacterium
CGTTGCCCCCGAACATCAAGACGACCCCGTTCATCGCGTACATGTTGCCAAGGTTGGCGATGTATTGTTTCCAAGGCATCACCATTCCCGTGGCGCTAACGCTGGAGCCGCTATTTTGGACCGTGTCGCCTGACGTGTTCTTGAACCATGCGGGGTGGTCTTCCTTTTTGAAGAACGTAGGGTCGGTGTTTTTCCAACCGGATGGGTAGTTTTCCACCATCTTGGACGGGTTGACGTTGATGAAGCCCACGATGTCGAAGCTTGGGGCCCAGTCTCCCGTGCCCGTCGGGTTGACGTTCTCGCTGATCTGCACCACGGTCGCCTGGTTGCTCGCGTCCCCGGTCATCTGGTTGTATCCGGCTTTGTCCGGCTTGTCGAACGATTCGCGGCCGTTGGGCGCGTCGTTCGGGATCAAAAGCAGGTACAAGAAGTTCGAATACAGCCCTTGGTCCTGGACCACCTCGACCACCTTTTTGTTGTTGAAGGCGCTGTATTCGGCGTATGCGGACGCGATCGCGCTCGGATCGAATTTCCAAAGCACGTTGCCGAACCCGTCCGTGCGCGTCAGGGACGCGTCGTCGGTCAACGCGGCGAAACCGCCGTCTTTGAACTGCACCCCGTTGAAGTTGTTGTTCACCCAGTGCCGGGTGG
>CAZPGT010000059.1:661-3131 GCA_964586345.1 uncultured Mycoplasmatales bacterium
AGGATGTCGCCTGACGAAACGATCCGCGCGGCCTTTTCGCTGATCGAGAAGCCGGTTGCCGCGGCGTTGTCGTTTCTCAAGGCGGCGTGCATGGACGCGCCCGCGGCCGCAACCACGAACGCGGCCGCGCCGCCGATCAATCAGTATTTGAGTTGCTTGTTGGTTTTTTTCATGGGTTGTGCGACCTTTTGGCTAAGCTGGTTTCTTCGGAGCGCCAGCCGGAGGTTTAGGGGTTGGTTTCGGGGCGGCGGGGGCAGGGGCTTTCGGCGCGCCCGAAGGGGCGGTCGGTTTCGCCGGCCCGGTCGGCTTGCTTGGCGCTTTCGGGGCGGAAGCCGGTTTCTTCGCGGCGCGCAGCATTTGCGGTTTCTTCGCGTCTTTGGTTTGCTTGATGATTTTTTGGTAGACGCTGCCGACCGCGACGGTCAACGTGTCGACCTTCTTGTTGCTGGTCGCGAAGCCTTTTTGCATCATCTTCTTGTTCTTCGCCGCGGACAGGCCGACAAGCGTTCCGGTCACGACGAAGATGACGATGAACACGACCACGCTGCCCGCGATTACCGGAACAACCCAACCCGCCAGGGCGGCGAATCCGTCGTAACTGAAGCTTGGGATCGCCAGATCCGGGTTTTGGATGATTTGGGACACGTCCCCGGTCGCGTTGAGCGTCGGGTCGGGAACCGCGGAAGAGTAGTAGCGGTTGTTGATGAACTTAAGGGCGACCTCGAACGAAATCGTTTGGGCGGTCGTGCGGACGTTGAAGATCAACGGCTGCTCGGTCGGCACGTCGTTGACCACGGACCATCCGCCGGTGTAGTTCACCAATTGGCTCAGCAACCCCGGATCGCTTGCGATTTCGCTAGTGGTGCGGTTGATCAAATCGCTGTTGCGCAAGGTTTGCTGATCGATCGGTTCCACGGAACCCCAAATCGCGGAGTTGTCCTTGATCGTCGAGCTCGCGGCGTTGAATTCCACGGATTGCCCGGAAACAGCGTTGATCGTGGTCACCGTGTCGTTTTGCTGCAAAAACAAGAAATTGTTGCCCAGGTACACCAGCGCCTTGGTCAAGGTGCTGGAAACGGTTAGGAAGTAGTATTGGCTCAGGCTCCACGTGTTTTCAAGGCCGGATTGGATCACGTAACTGGACGACGCTTTGTTGCCGTCCTGGTAAGTGATGAGCCAAGTGTTGCTTTGGTACGATACGGACAGCAATTTGTCGAAGTGGTTCAGGCTGGTCGTCGCTGTCGTGGAGTTGGCGACGTAGTGTTCCACCCCATTGTCCAAATCCGCGACCGGCACGATGCCAAGCCCGGGCAACTCGTGGAACGCGTAAGAAAACGAGTATATGAAGCCTCGCACCACGACCGTCGCGCTGACTTGTTGGTAACGGTACGTCGTGTTGCTGAAGGCGAATTGGGTCACGTTGGTGGTCAGTTGCGGACTGAACGAAATCAGTTTTTGGCTGGCGCTGTTTTCCCATCCGTCGGCTTTGAAGGCGTTGAAGTTACCGGTCGGGTCGATGTTGCTTAAGGTTCGGTTGAAGCCGTAGTTGTCGTTGACGGTGGACGCTTGCAAGCCGGTGTATTGGTTGAAATTCCCGCCCGTTGCGAAAGAAGGCGGCGTCGATGGTTTCAGCCAACTTGACGGGATTTGGAAAAACTTCGTCCCGAAATCAAACCGCTGCCATCCCGTTGAGGTTTTGAGGCAGTTGAACAACGCGAAATTGTTTTGCGTCGTTCTGCCTTGATTTCCAATCGTGAAATAAGTGTTAAGCCAAATCTTGTGGTTGGCGTCGAATTCCCAAGTGTTTGAAGCTTTCGGTTCAATCGCCAGAAAAGCCGCCACGTCGCTTGTCATGACCGGGAAGACGGTTATGGATTGGATCGCAGAGAACGGATAAACGAAATCTTTGTAAACGGAAACGGTGTTGGGCGAAGTGTTATGGTCGGTGTTGGAGAATTGTTCGAAAGAGGCGTTTACCGAAGAAGCGGCCACCAAAACTTCGCGGTTGTAATATCTAGAAAAGTGACTTCCGGCGCTTGCGGGTACGTTGTAATATTGTAGGTTTAAATTTCTGTTCTTCGCATCGCCTAAATTACTATTGTCTGGATTGGTGCGGTACGAAACTTTTTCGGGCGTTCCATACGTCCCTTTTTTGATATCATCAATTGTTACGTTAGCGGCTTGACTATCGCTGTGCACTATGCTATCATTGTTGCTTTGCGTCGCCCCGAACAGGTTTTTGTCGTAATCCGTGATGTTCGGCTGCATCATCGCCAAGAACACGTAAGAACGGCTGTCGTTCGTGTTCAGCTGGTTGGTCAATGTTATCGTTCTCGCGCCGCCCACGTACCAAGCCAAAGTGGACACCAAGTTAGTTTGCTGGAAGGGAAGGTAAAAGACGTTTTTCGCGGGACCGCCGTTTCCTTGGTTGTTGGCGGTCGGCCCGTACATCGTGTCCTTTGGGTTGTTT
>CAZPGT010000059.1:3142-5118 GCA_964586345.1 uncultured Mycoplasmatales bacterium
GAAATCGTAGTTGGAATACAGCAACGCTTCGGTTTGGTACGTTGATGTCCCCTCGATTTGGACCTTGAAATCGTAAAACCAAAAACTTTGATATTGGTTGCCACCGAAAATCAATATCATTTTAGTGTTGGTCGCGCGATCGTGCAAATAGACCATGTTGTTCAGGTTGCTCAGATAAACCTGGGTCAACATGTGGTATGACGTTCCGGTGCTGGCTCCCGGCGCGCCGTGGTTAGCGTTGCTAGTTACTTTAGCTTCTCCGCCAAGCAATCGGTAAACTACGGATTTAGAGGGGTCGCTGACGTACTTTTGGTTCGAGCGAATCATGGTCAGCGCGGCGTTGCGATCGTTGGTTTCCAAAGGCTCTTCGACGTAAACGTGGCGCCAAATGTTGTCGCTTGCCTCGGCGCCAACGCCGGTCAAACCATTATTAGTGTTCAGATTGCCAACTCTACTAGCGTAATTCGCCTTGTTGTTAATCTTGAAGTTGGGCAAACCCAATTCGTACACGTTGCGTTGCTCGAAACCAGATCCGGTGTCGAACAAAACGACCACCTTCCCCGGATTGGAGACCCGGAAATTGACGGCGTCTTTGCCGCCGTCGTTTGTCATGAAGTCGACCTGGCCTTCCGTGGATTCGAAACTTACCCTGCTATTGACCAACAGGGCGTAATAATAATTGGAATCCGTCGTGTCCGCGACGATTTGGCGCAATTGGTAGTCGGTCCACTGCGTGTCGAATTCGAAGTGGTACAGATATTGCATCTGGTAATTCAGTTTCGCGACTTTGGGCCTTGTCCCCGCGTCGTTGGAGGCCGGGAAGATGAAATTGCCCAGGCTGTCGGTCACCTCGTCGCCGCTGACTTTGCCGTCGGCGACGGTTTGGGAAGTGATCTTCAGGTCGGCGATGCTGCTCAAAGGTCGGGGCGGAGGCTCAGCGTTTTGGAACGCTGCTTTGCTGATTAGGTTCGCGTTCGTTTGGTTGGCGTCCTTCGCGGACGTCTGCAAACTGGTCGCGACGATCGTCGCGACCAAACCGAAGGACAGCAAAGCAGTTAAACCGAAAAATTTAACGTGCTTGGGTTTATTCATATCCTAGTTTAATCTTTGCGTTTATTTCGATAGAAACAAACATTTCCCTTGCGTAGAAACTAAATATTAACTTTGGATTATTCTAACATTTGGGGCGGAAGAATACGCAAAATGTTGGCGCCGCGACCCGAAGCGAATCCGGCTAATGAATGGAGTACATTCATTAAAAAGGCGCGAAAGATCGGTTTTGGCGTCTGCAATCGGGCGCCGTCCGGAAAAAACGAGGGAGGTTGCCAAGCAAGCGAAGGCGCGATTGGGGGTTGGCCCTTTGGGGAGGAAGCCCGGATTTGCGCCGCGGGCAAAACCGTATGCGGCGGCGTCTTGAGCCTTCACGGTTCGGGGTCCGGTCCGCTTAGGCGGAGTGGGGGCGCTTTGGGTTTATAGCGACCGGGTTTGCGGGGAGACGAACCGCGAGCCGGCCCGATTTAGGGGAATCGCGGCTCTTTTCTGTGGGCGTTTTCAGGTTTAGGTCGGGAGGACCAAGAAAAGCGCTTGTCCCGCACTTCGCCCAAAACGATCGAAAATCGCCGATTTCGGGATCCCTACCTGATTTTTGACCCAAAAATAACTTATGTGTACATAAGTTAAAAAAGTTTTTTTAAATTTTTCGCAAAAAAGGCCGAAAAAACCACACTTAATTATAGTAGGAGGGCATTTCCATGAATCTGCGTGAACCAGTTGGCGGGACCCGCTCCGATCCGTTTTGCTATAATCTAACCGTGAGAGGCGGCTTTTTTTATGGCTGATAAGGACAAGGGGCTTTTGAATAGGATTTTGCGCGGCGTCGAAGCCAACGCCGCCAAAATCGATCAGTTGGCCAACGTCGTTGGCGAACTCAAGACCGAGGTCCGGCAAAACCGCCGGGCAATCGAGAAAAACGGCAA
>CAZPGT010000060.1:0-1589 GCA_964586345.1 uncultured Mycoplasmatales bacterium
GGTCTGGGGCGCGGCCTCCGTCTGCGCGTGGGCGACGGCGGGGAGCAGCAGCGGGGCGAAGAAACCGACAACCGGGCGGAGGTCGACTACCCGAGCCTGCTGAAGTCGCTCAGTTACGCCCAACAGACCGAAATCGACGCTAAGGCCCTAATCCCGCGGCTGAACCAGGCCATCATGGACAACGACGGCGTGGCGGTCACCTACGAACAGGTCAAATCCGAGCTGGACTCGGTTTTGGCCGCCCACGTCCGCGAACACGGCACGAAATACGTGGCCAACGACGTTTTGCAATACGTGCACGGCTTCTACCAAGCCAACAAGACCGCGTTCCGGATGGTCGGCCTGTCCGAACCGAAGCTGCAAAAGGCCCCGGGCGGCGGCGAGCTCGACCTCGAGCTGACCGTGGGCTTCGCGCTGCAGAACCGTTCCAAGGCGCCGCACGCGGTGGCCGACCCCGACCAGCGAATCGTTTCCGGCCTGGGCCTGGTCGAACCCGGTGAGACGGTCAAAGTTGCCTTGACCAACGCCGCCGACCCGCGCGTTTCCGCCGTCCTGGGCGGCGCGGGCCGCGCGGCGTACCTCAATTGGTCCGTCCCCGAGCTGAAGACCAGCTTCTATAAAGACAAGCAGCGAATCCATTACGTCAAGACGGACGCCAACTTCGTTTTCGCCAAAGGCGTTTCGCACACGAACGTGCTGCTCAAGAAAGTCAAGACCGCCAAAAACCCCTACGAGGCCAAGGCGGGCATCGTTGGCGAAAACAAGAAATTCAATCTCGGCCTAATCACGCCCGCGCAGGTCGAAAGCGACGTGGACGCGCTGTTCAGAAACGGGCTGGACGTTTCCAAGACGGTCGCGGCGTCGGTCGGGTCGGTTTTGGGGTCGTTGGCCGATTACGGCAGTTCCCAAACCCCTTACCGCGTCGTGGACGTGGTCAGCGCCAACGCGAAAAGCGTCGTTGACGCGATCGTGGCGTTTTACCCCGAGTTCGGGGCCGCCAAGCCCGGGCAGACCTCGGTCGCGGAGCTGATTTACGATTTGCTGACCAACTATTCGCGGATCAAGGTCAAGTCGCCAGACTTCTACGACTTGGTTTACAAACACAAGGACTTAATCGTCGATCTCGTGGCGACCGCGATCAACCAAAGCGGCGGCGACGCAAGCGAGCAGATCGTCAACCCCGACAAGCTGTTTGGCGGCATCAATTCGGGCCAGGACCTGTTCGACGTCATCTCCCAGGTGGCGGACAAGGCCGGGCTGCTCATCACCAGCCCCGCGCTGCGGCCGGCGCTGGAACTCATCCAAAGCCTGACCGCGAGCAAGGAAGTTTACCTGCTCGACTTCGTTTCCGACCCGCAAAACGCGAAAAACCTGACCGATTTGATCTTCAACCTGGCCGGGTTCGAGGGCAGAACCGACCAGACCGCGCAGTTCGCGGCCGCGTACCGAAATTTGGTCACCGAATTGCTCAGCGCGTCGAAAAACTGGGTGGGCGACATCGTCGGCGCGCTTTTGGCGGACGGGACCAACGCGCAGGGCCAGGTCGTCAAGAAGGCGCTGCTATCCGACATCCTGGAACTGGCGGGGAT
>CAZPGT010000060.1:1599-4706 GCA_964586345.1 uncultured Mycoplasmatales bacterium
CGACCTGCTGGTCAGCGACAACGCGTCGCTGGAAGCCAACGACGCGACCGCCAAGAACGTATACGCGCTGTTCCGCGAGCTCAGCAAGCTGCTTTCGCGCGGCAACCTGGGCAAGATAACGCTGCGGAAGGCGCCGCGCGCCAACGCCGCGCCGTTGCGCGTGGAATACGCGAACGGCGGGTCGGATCTCGTCGTCAGGGACCTGGACGCGCGCTACGAGATCGAGGTCAGCAACCTGCAGATCCCCAATTCGCTCGTGGCCGCGGTCCTGAACTTTTTGCCCACCGAGCACATCAGCAAGACGATCGACCGCTTCTTGACCGACGCCGCGCTCAACGACGTCAAGCGGAAGGCGAAGGACGAGACGCTTTACTACCTGCACCGCAATTACGGCTGGCTCGTTTGGATCCTGAACTTCGAGGGAATCTCCCACAACGTGGCGTACGGCACGAACGGCCGGTTGGGCATCGTCGACAAGATCGTCGCCAACATCAAAGGCGCCCCGGCGTACGCGTCGCTGCGGACGCTGGCGCAGGAAATGGCGTTCGGCTCTTGGCACTACAACCCCGAATGGACGTGGCTGACGGTCCACGGCCGCGTGGGGATCACGTACTCGGGCGACGGCCTGTACGTGCTGCCGACCTACCATAGCGACGTTTACGGCAAGCCGCGGATGGGCTACCAGATCCTGAACGCGAAGACCGCGATCGATCCGTCCCACCTGGGTAGGATGTCGTTCTTGTCCAACCAGACCCCAAGCGCCGTCAGCGACCCCGTCATCCCCGCGTACGGGCTGAGCCAGCGGCTGCACGCCGGGTTCAAAACGCTGTTCAAAAACTTTCTAAGCGACCTGGCGGGCCGGCCGTACGAAATCAATTCGAACTTGGCGTTGGACCCGTCGGCCAACGCCGGCGGATTCGCCTTGGATCCGCGCGACCCGGCCCAAAACGTCGACCCGGACTCGTACGTGGTGGGTTACGAAATGGGCCGCGGCGCGCCTTTGGCGGCGGCCAACTTCGAGCAGACCAAAAAAGACGTGTTGGGCTTCGGGTGGGTCAACGAAGGCGGCCGGTTCGGTTTGAAACCAGACGCCAAAAGGACCGTGGGCCGCTTCTTCGAGCTCAGCGACCGGTTCGCGGCCGAGCAATCCAGGTACGTCACGGCGTCGGCATCGGCATACGGGATTTCCAGGACCAGCATGGGCCTGGACGTCAGCGAATCCGTCTACGTGGGCAAGTTCGGGCTCACCGACGTGACCGTCCCGGTCACCATCAGGGTGAGCCTGTGGTTCGAGGTCCGGATGCTCAAAAGCGAGATCCGCCTGCCCTACCCGATTTGGGACAGGGACGCGGGCAGGCTTTCCGCCTACGCGGCCGCGGACATGTTCGACATGCCGTTCGGATTTTCGTATTCGATATAATTAATTTGCTTTTGCGACAAGAAAAGATTAAAATCTAATGTGGTCGTCTCAGCGAACGGCCGGCCATTTCCCTTTGGTGTAGTGGATTGCACGACTGTTTCCTAAACAGTAAGAATAGGTTCGATTCCTATAAGGGAAGCCATAGGGGTGTAGTTCAGTGGCAGAACAATGGTCTCCAAAACCACTAACGAGGGTTCGATTCCTTTCACCCCTGCCATAACGTCAGGATGGCGGAATGGTAGACGCGCAGGATTGAGGTGCCTGTGGTTCAACCCGTGCCGGTTCAAGTCCGGTTCTTGACACCATTTGATTTTATCTTTCCGAAAAAGTATGAAGCGAACCAGCTTGATACTTTTTATTTTTCGCTTTCGCCCCAAAAACCGCCGTTTCCGCACCGCGCGGGGCATTTCGATCGGCGATTCGATTTTGAAAATATTATACTAAACGCAGGACCGGTCCCGCCGCGGCGGGTTCCGGGGAAAAACAGCAAGGAGATTCCAAAGATGGCAAAACGCCAAGCGAACCGAGCGGGACGCTCGGGAACGTTGAAACCAAACCCGTTGTTGATCAAGAGGATTTTCGCTTACCAGGTGTTCGATTCCCGCGGCTTCCCGACCGTCGCGTGCGACGTCCGGCTCGCCGGCGGAGCGGTCGGGAAGGCGATGGTGCCCTCGGGCGCGTCGACCGGCGAGAGGGAAGCGCTCGAGCTGCGCGACAACGCCAAATCCGACTACTGCGGCAAAGGCGTGCTCAAGGCGGTCGCCAACGTCAATTCGATCATCGCGCCCAGGCTGGAGAACAGGTACAACGCGACCCAGCAGGTGACCATCGACCGCGCATTGATCGCCCTGGACGGCACGCCCAACAAGTCGCGGCTGGGCGCGAACGCGACCTTGGCGGTCTCGCTGGCGGTGGCCAGGGCCGCGAGCGAGCAGCTGAAGACCCCGCTGTACAAATATTTCGCGGCCAACATCGCCCGCGCGCCGATCGGCAAGCTGACGCTGCCCGTGCCGATGCTGAACGTCATCAACGGCGGCGCGCACGCGGACAACACGATCGACTTCCAGGAATTCATGTTCATGCCTTTGGGCGCGAGGACGTTCCAGCAGGCGGTCAAGGTCGCCAGCGAATGCTTCCACAGCCTGCAGTCGATCCTGAAGGCGAAGAAATTCAACACGAACAAGGGCGACGAGGGCGGGTTCGCGCCCAACCTAAAGTCCGCCGAGGAGGCGTTGGATCTGATGGTCGAGGCCGTCAAGAAGGCCGGGTACGAGCCCGGCGCGGACGTTTGCTTCGCGCTGGACGTCGCCGCCAGCGAGTTCTACGACCCCGAACGGAAGCGCTACGTGCTCAAGAAGGCGCTGAAGGCGGGCATCTTGCGCGAACGCGACGCGACGCTGACCACGCGCCAGATGATCGACTACCTCAAGTCGCTGGTCAGAAAATACCCGATCGTGTCGATCGAGGACGGGCTGTCCGAGCGCGACTGGGCGGGCATGGCGCTGCTGACGAAGGAAATCGGGTCGCACGTGCAGATCGTCGGCGACGACACGTATTG
Source organism: uncultured Mycoplasmatales bacterium (assembly GCA_964586345.1). GTDB lineage: Bacteria > Bacillota_I > Bacilli_A > Mycoplasmatales > Mycoplasmoidaceae > Mycoplasmoides. The sequence continues at coordinate 4,578 of CAZPGT010000060.1, forward strand.
CACCAACCCCGACCTGACGTTGCTTGGGATCAAGGACAAGACGACCAACGCCATCCTGATCAAGCTCAACCAGATCGGCACGCTGACCCAGACCGTGAGGACGATCCGTTACGCGCAGCAGGCCAAGTG
>CAZPGT010000061.1:0-4659 GCA_964586345.1 uncultured Mycoplasmatales bacterium
GTCGACCGAGGCGGACGTGCTGAACCTGTGCGACATCGACCTGCAGCAGCTCAGGAAGAAGGCGTGGACGTTCGTGCGCGGCAGCTACGTGTCGTACATCCCCCAGGACCCGCTCATGTCGCTCAACCCGACCAAGCGGATCGGCGCGCAGGTCGCCGAGGCGATCGTCGTGTCCGAAAGGCGCAAGTACGCGCAGCAAATGAAGACGCTGGGCGAAAAGGCATCGCCCGCGGACAGAAGGGAATACCGCGAGACCAAAAAGGCGCTGCTGGCGCAGGCCAGGCGCGAGCGCGCCGCGCTGAGGGCCGCGTTGGACCGGTCCGACCCCGAATACGCGAAGAAGGCGAAGGCCGCCAACGCCGCCTACGCGCAAGGCAAAAGGAAGGCGATCGAGCAGGCGTGCCGCTTCGACAGGGCCAAGGCGATCAGGCACGCTTACGAGCAGGCGGTCCGGCCCGAGGCGGTCAAAAAACGGGTCATCGACATCCTGACGTTCATCGGGATCAAGGATCCCAAAAACAGGCTGCAGTCGTACCCCCACGAGTTTTCGGGGGGCATGCGCCAACGGATCGTCATCGCGATCGCGGTCGCGACCAAGCCAGACCTAATCATCGCGGACGAGCCGACCACCGCGCTGGACGTGACGATCCAAGCCAAGGTCCTGGACCTCGTGAAGCGGCTGCGGGACGAATTCAACATCACGATCATCTTCATCTCGCACAACATCGCGCTGGTGGCCAATTTCTGCGACTACGTGTACGTGATGTACGCGGGCAAGATACTGGAGCAGGGGCGCACCGAGGAACTGTTCTTGGATCCGCGGCACCCCTACACCTGGGCGCTCATCGCGTCGATCCCCGACGAAAACGCCAAGAACGAGAAGCTCGTCGCGATCCCGGGCACGCCGCCCAACCTGATCTCCCCGCCCAAGGGCGACGCGTTCGCGAGCCGCAACCGGTTCGCGATGAAAGTCGATTTCGAGGCCGAGCCGCCGCTTTTCGAAATCACCCCGACCCATAAGGCCGCCACGTGGCTTTTGCACCCGAACGCGCCCAAGATCGACGTCCCCGAGGAAGTGCGCGCGAAGATCGAGCAGTCCCGGGCGTCGTTCAAGATTTACGTGGAACAGAAACGCACCGAGGAAATCCGCCGCGCCGGCACCGCCGAGCAGCGGAAACAAGCAACCGAGGCCCAGAACGATGGACGCTAACAACGAAAAGAAAGCAAAGGTGTTCCTGGAAGTCGAGAACCTGAACATGCTGTTCAAGGTCCGCGGCTCGCTTTTCCAGGCGCTCAACAACGTCAGCTTCTCGGTCAACAAGGGCGATTTCTTCGGGATCATCGGCGAATCGGGCAGCGGCAAGTCGACCACGGGCAAATGCATCATCCGCCTCAACATCCCGACCGGGGGCAAGATCGAGGTCGAGAACAACCTCCTGTCCAACCGGCGGCTGAGCCGGCGCACCGACCGGTGGCTGCGCAAGAACGTGCAGATGATCTTCCAAGACCCCATGGCGTCGCTGAACCCGACCAAGAACGTTTTGCAAATCATCTCCGAGCCGCTCATCATCAGCAAAATCGTGTACAGGCAGACCTTCGACTATTTCGTGAAGGTCAACCAGCTGGCGCGCTATTTCCACTATTCGTTCGTCATGGCGCAAGCCGAGCTCAACCACGAGTTCAACCAGAGCTTCTTCAAAAGGTTCACGGCGCTTCTGGGCACGTTCAACGCGTCGATCCGCCAGGCGATCCAAAAGAACGCGCACAAATCGTTCGACGACCAGCACAACATCCTTCTGTCCCATTACGACGATTTGGTGAACGAGGTGCAGAACCTGGGCAGCTCGGTGCACGCGTACGTGGACGCGTACAAGCAGCTGATCCGGACCAACATCGACCGCTACGACCAAAACAACCTGGAGACGATCGACCTGAACCTGGCGAACGCCAAGAAGCAGCTGCGCGAGAAGAAGGCCGAGCTGAGGTATTCGCTCGAGGGCCTGAAACTGGCGGACGAGATCAAGCTGGCCCGGGCGCAGCGCAAAGACCTGAAGGTGGGCTTCAGCGAAACGTACGAGCACAAAAACTACGGGTACGTCAAGAGCTGGGAGTCCACGGTCATGAGCAAGATCAGGTATTTGCGGCAGGACATCAGGCTGACGAAAAACCTTTTGGACCAATACTATTACAAGCTGGGCGCGATTTTGGCAAGGCACACGCGTAGCTTCGTGAAACTGCTGAAGGCCAACATTTACCTTTCCGAGGACACGATCAGCGCCACGATCGCGCTGGTGGACGGATTGCTGGCGCGGCTGTACGCGCCGCTGATGGACCATTACGTAAGCCAAAACCAGAATTTCGATTTGACCCTGGACGCCAAGCAAAAGCTCGTCGCCGTCGACGCGATGAGGACTTTGGTGAAGGTCGCGCGGTTCTATTGCGATTCGTTCAAGAACGACAGCGAGCTGGAGCAAACCGCGTTCAGCGCCAAAATCAAGAAGCTGATCCCCGACTCGCTGGCGGGGGACGAGTTTTTCGCCGGGTTGGCGGGCCCCGAGTCGTTCGCGGCGGTCAAATCGATTTTCGCCCAGCTCAACCAGGTGATCGCCCAAAGCCAAAAGGAAAGCAAGGCCGCGTTCGCGTCCCACCGGCAGAAGGTCGCCGAGATCGACGCGCGGCTGCGCGAGCTGAAAACCAGGCGGAAGGAAACCGTCCGCCACCACAACGCGGACCTGAAGCAGAACAGGAAGGACGCCTATTTCGACAGGTTCGTGCTCGCCAAAAACGATTTGGCGCAGGCCCAAAGGGAACGCGAGGAGAAAATGGAGTTCTTTTTGGGCAACGATTGGATCGAGTTCTGCGCGCAGAACAAGAAGCATCTCGCCGCGACGAGGCAGCTGAAGCGCGCGTTCAGGAAGGAGCTGAAGGAATTCGCCAAGAACATCGCGATGATCAAGGCGACGCTCAAGCCCGCGTGCAAAAAAGAGAACAAGAAGTGGATCAAGAACATCATCGGCGAATTCAAGCTGCGCGGCAAGAGCCTGAGCGCCATCGGGTTCGAATACAAGACCGCCGTCCGCGAGACGTGGTGCTACAGGCAGATGTACGCTTGGAAACCCGCGCTGACGTGGCTGCTGTACTTCGTTTTCGTGCGCCTGATGAAGCGCGACGCCGTGTACCGCGCGCTCGAGAGCGTCGGCCTGAAGCGCGAGCACGCGTACCGCTACCCGCACGAGTTCTCGGGCGGCCAGCGCCAACGCATCGTCATCGCGCGCGCCCTGATCACCGAACCGAAGCTGATCATCGCGGACGAGCCGATCTCCGCGTTGGACGTTTCCATCCAGGCGCAGATCATCAACATCCTCAAGAAGCTCGCGGACCAAAAGGGGATCACGGTCCTGTTCATCGCGCACGACCTTTCCATGGTCAATTACGTGTGCAACCGCGCGATCATCATGCACCAGGGCCGGATTTTGGAGCAAGGCGACGTGAACGCCATCTTCTCCAACCCGATCCACCCGTACACGCGCTCGCTCATCAAGGCGACGCCAAAACTGTCGCGCGTGCACGTCAACCTGTCGTCGTTCGACGAAAAAATGGACTACGAGCGGGATTGGTCGCTGATCAACCCGCCGCGGTTCGTGCCCGTGGGCGGGGACGGCGCGCACCACCTGGTGTTCGGCACCCCGCGGCAGATCGAGACGTGGATGGGACAGGAATGGAACATCGACGACACGGCGGCGGCACAAAAAAGCGCCGAAGAGGGGACGCGGATCTAGCGAAAAAATGGGATACTTGATCTGGGAGAGATTCTTTATGGAAAACCAGACTGTGTCCGTGCCCAGAACCAAAGCCGAGCTGATGTCCCGTTTCTACAGGCTGTCGTACGCCGCGGTCCGCAACCTGTTCCGCAGGCACCGGAGCGAGCTCGCGCTGCTTGAACCCGACGATTTGCGGTCGCTGGCGTACGTCTTCATGCTCGAGGCGTGAAAGCAGTCCCGCAAGACGGACGTGGGCAACTTCAGAAGCTACATGCTCGTCACCGTGGGGCGCCTTTTCAACGCGTACCGGGCCAAATACAAACTCGCGCCCGTCGAAAGCGACGGCGACTTTGAAGGGCACGAAAAGGCGTTGGAGGACCGCAATTGCCCCGAAGCCCATTTGCGGTACGCCGAATTGAAGGCCGACGTCGCGCGCGTCTTGGGCGGGCTGGGACTGAGCGCCACGGCGATCGAGCACGTCGGGCAGCATTTGCTGCGGGAGCGCGCCTTTTCCAAGATCAGGACCCCGCGCCGGATGGATCGCGGGACCCTGCGCTATTTGGTCCGGCAGGCGAAAAGTACGTTGAAGTCCGCGAATTAATTTATCATTATAGCGTGATTCGTTCACTGGCCCGAGCCGACCCATATTGTCGGGTCGATGCGGTCGCTTGGACGGATCCGGCTCGTTTTTAAGCCGGATCCGTTTGTTGGAAGCGGCCGGTTTCGGGGCCGGCGGACGCCGCGCGGCCCGGGCAGGTCCGCCGCGGCTGCCCGGACATCTAAAAACAGAGCCGGGCCAAACGGCGGGCGGTTATTGCCCGCACGCGCGGAGTTTCGCTGGTTCTCTCGGCCCGACGGTTACGTGGGGCGGCGAACGGCCATAGAACGCGTTCCCGCA
>CAZPGT010000062.1:0-4507 GCA_964586345.1 uncultured Mycoplasmatales bacterium
TGGCTTCCATTCTGCTTGCGGGGGCCTTGGTTCCGCTCAGTTGTTCCGAAGAGATTCAAACCCAGAACCAGCCGGGCGGGAACGACAACAACCCAGGCGGCGGAGGAGGCAACAACGGAGGCAACAACGGCGGGGGCGGCAACACCAATCCGGAACCCCAAAAGTCGGAATACGAAGAACCAGCCCAATTGCTCAAACAGGACGAAACCAAGAGCGAAAGCCTGTTCTCCCAATACATCCACGCGTTGCAACGCAAGGAGTTGGACAACTACAAAGTCGAGTCCACGCAAACGGAGCCGGGCTATTTCGACGAAATCCCCGCCGTTCCGACGATCAACGCCATCGAAGTGAAGGATTTGGCGGAAACAATCGTCCAGGAAGACGCGTTCGTAGGCGAACTGATCGATTTCCTTGGCGACGGGCTGGGCGACGGAACCGTTTCCGATACCGAAGAATCCGCGCCGGTTTCAACGCTTGTGGACGAACTCGCTTCCAAGAAAGAAACGATTAAATCCACCACGGCTCCGACAGGGCAACCTACGGCCGGCCATTCGACGTGGTCGAATTACTTCGATCTTTTCGGCGCTTCCAGCGGCAACGCGGCAACGACCGCGACATGGAAGTACGAAGAAGGCGAAACCCTCAAATACGAATTGTTCCTGCCAAGCGATTACCTGAACGTCGCTTACGACGAAACGACGGGAATGCCGATTCTGACCAACAGCGTTCCGCAAGAGTCCGAGCCGGCCGTGGACGCGACGACCAAAAAACCGCGCTTGGTCGTGACGAAAGAAACCAGCAACGTGACGACCTACCTATTCAAGAACCAAGAATTGAAACTGCCTAATTCGCTGTTCAAATCCTTCCCCGCGTTCTTTTCGGAAATCATCAAGAACGCCGCAACTTTGGAAACTTCCGCCAAAGCCATAATCGACGCCTACAAAACCCAGGTCGATTCCGCCGACAACGTCGACCGGCAATGGTGGAACCAGGTGATGACATCGAACAACCTGGAAAACGAGAATTACCTGAAATCCGATTTGACCAAGACCGGGGACGCGGGCACTTCCAAGGTTTTGGAATGGATCAAGACGAACGCGTCCGGGGACAGCACTTCGGTTCCCGCGTCGTTGGAAACACCGCAAATCTCTCAGGATTACCCGGTATACTACGCCGCGCAAAGCAACACCGAGGCCTTGGAAGTGTTCACAGCCACCGAAGGCACCAAGACTTATTCGTTGCACCTTAACGTGGTCGGATTCACGTTCGAGCCGGCGATCAACGACGTGTTCGCCCCGAACAAAGACCTAGTGAGCGCCACGCCGAAAATCGAGTTGGGAGAGGGAAGCCGCCTGGACGTTACCGAGGGCGACGCCACCACCCCAATCAACCTGAAGACCGGCGAATCCTTGGACGCTTCGGGATTGATGGACGTGAACGAATTCTCGAGTTTCTGGCAAGACCTCGCCCTGAACCAAAAGGATCGAGACACCCACCACGAAGTGATCAATCTCGCGGATAAGCCAGACGCCGACAAACTCGCTAGCTGGGAACAATACGTCAAGGCGAACCAAGGGGACATCAAAAACAATGCGAACCTGGACAAATCGCTATTGGCCGACTTTGTCGCGGACAACATCGATTTGACGCTAAAAGACGAGTTTTCGGTGATTGGCAGCGGAAATGGTTTCGTGCCAAAGGAATTTCTGTTTGGAGGGAATGACAACCCCGATCTCGAGTCATTAAAAGCGGCTATCAAGGATACCGACACCGTCATCACCTTGCCGGATGCCGACGCTAAAATTTTGGAAAACCACCCAGAACCAAGCAAGAGCGGGGGCGAAGCGTTCGCTTTCGGATCGAACGCAGCCGCCGACATAAGCGGTGAAACAACCACGATTGGCGACGGCGGAATCAACGAAAGGGATACGAGCTGGCTGAATTACGCAATCAAAATCGTTACGGATACGGGCGGAGACAACGCCGTAAAAAGCACAATCCTGATTTGATTTGGCACCCAAGACACGATTACCGAATCCTTAAGCTCGGTCGAAGTCAACTACGACAACAAAAACCCCCAAAGCAATCTCAATTTCAACGAAACGCGCCAAAACGGCCACATTTCAATTGCTTCGAAAGGCGTCACCTTGAGCGACATCCGATCGACGCAGGGAAATAGTGCGCAAAAACCCAAGGACAAAATCGCCGTTTTGTCTAAATACGCTTCGATCGCGATAATAAACGGATTTGACTTCAACGGCGAATACCAATCGTTCTGAGGATTCCTGATCGGCAACTTCAAAGCGTCAGCCGCCGCCGCTGCGGAAGACACACCTCCCCAAATCGAAGGCCGAACAATCACGATTCCGAAGGGCATTTTCGCCTAAACCGATCTAAACCAAACCATCAGCTAGTTGGGCACGCCCCAACTAGTTTTTGTCTTGCGAGCGCCAAATCCGAAGGTTTTGGCCCAAATTCCTTAGATTGCTTTTTGTCTGTGATTTCCCTAAACTAATTTTGTTCAAAGCGAGGCGCTCATTTCGTTAAATTGTTTTGTTTCTTGCCGCTGGATACGCCCGGATTAGCGTTCGTTGTTTTGTTTCGGCAACCCTCTCTTTCATGTTGCGCCAACGCCTGTTTTCGGCGAAACCGCGGCAAGGCTGGGATTTTGTCGCACGGCGTCGATCGGGTTTTTCTGGGAATTCGAGTTATTTTTTCCCCACTCGAAAAAAAACATTTTATAATGTTACCGTAAATTCATTAAGTGAATTTCTTGCATCAAGTAAATATTTAAAAAACACGCCCGTGTTTTTTGTATTTATTAGTTAGAAAAGCAAAAGTTAATTCACGGTTTACCGAGTGAATTAATTTTTGTTTTATAACCGGCGACCTCCAAATTCCAAACACCAAATCGAAAGAACGTTTGAGCATGAAACTATCGCAAGCAAGGAAAATCGGGTTTTTCACCGCCCTGGCAATGTCTTTGGGCACGATCATCGGCATCGGAATATTTTTCAAGAACCTTTCGATTCTGCGAAACCAGTCCATGGGTGACGGGACTTTCGCCTTCTGAAGCGGCATAACCGCTTGGATCGTCACGGCGATCATGGTCTTTTGCGCCGCGTTCTCGTTCGCGAAGATCAGCACGAAATACCCGTCCAGCGGCGGCTTGGGCGGATGGGCCGAATCGCTGTCCAAGGAAGTCAATTCCGCTTACGGGATGAACGGGAGAATCCTTCATTTCGGGCGTTTCGTCCGGATCCAGCAACCGACCTACTATTGGGGAATCAATTTGGCCGTTTTGCCCTTTCTGGCCGTCGAGGGCCTATACAAGGCCATTGACATCGCGATCAACGGGAACGCCAACGTCGGCGTCCATTTCGGTTTGATTTTCATGGGCGGATTCGTGGTTTTGGCGACCATTTGCGCCATCAACTATTTCAGCAGCCGCGGCGCGAGGGGATCGGCTTATTTGTCCAACTCGTCCATGTTCCTCAAAATAATCCCGCTTGGTGTCGCCTTGATCATCGGGCTCATCAACGTCAACGGATCCAACATCATGGACGCCTCGGTCGACACGCTGAACAATTCTCCGATCAGCAGCCTTTACGGAGACAACGCGGCGGCGTTCAGCCGCCCCAGCTCGGTTTCGTTCAACGTCGGGGGCATGTTCGTCGCGTTGCCCGCGATCCTGTTCGCCTTCGACTCCTTCACCCAGGTGGGCACGCTCCCCGAGCGCGTGAACCGGCCCGAACGGACCGTTCCGTTGGTCTTGGTGCTTTCCGTGGTCATCGCCGCGTTCGTTTACGTCTTGATTTCCGTCGGGGCGGGGCTGACCGGGTTCGGCGACGTGGGCAGCATCCTGAAGTCGCTCGTGCCCGACGCCGACCCGAACGCGCAAAGCGTGCGCAACGGGTTGGACATCACGATCAACGTCTTCATCACGATCAGCGCCTTGGGCGTGGTCAACGGGATGGCCTACGCGATGTTCGAGAACGGCCGTTCCCTGATCGAGACCGGGCCGATAATCGGGTGGCAGAGACTCGAGGCGATGAACTCCAAGGGCAAAAACCTGGGCACGCTGGCGTACGTCGCGGCGGTCTGCTTGCCCGTCCACGCGATCGTGGGGATCACTGGGACGATCATCAACAACGACGCGATCGTCGATTCGATCAGCAACTTCCCGACCTTGTTCTTCGTCGCGATCTACGGCGCGGTTCTGCTGCTTGGGTTCCTGAGGCGAATCAGGATTCCGGGCAAAAAGGACGCGTTGCTCGAGATCGCCTCGGTGATCGCTTTCGTCAGCTTCTTTTTGGTTTTCGGGTACTTCTTCTTTTACCAATACATCTACGCGGTGGTCGCCAACGCGCTCGCGCCGTCGGGGGCGGGGCTGTTCTTCAACTCCACCCCCGGCTCGGTCGCTTGGCTGAACCTGGACGACGCGATCGTGTTCTGGGCGTTGCTGCTTTGGTTCTTCGCCTTCCCTTTGATCAACCATTTCGTGATC
>CAZPGT010000063.1:0-4473 GCA_964586345.1 uncultured Mycoplasmatales bacterium
TGTTTTTCAACATAGGGATAAGGCTAAAATACGTGTTGCTGCTGCTGCTGCTCGGCGGCTTGCTGCTGGTTGCGGCGCGAAGGGATTTTGTATTCGGGGATCTCGCTGTATCTGTTGCGCTTGGGGTTGGGTTTCTTGACCGTGATGTCTTCGGGGCCCTCCGCTCCGATCCGCGCGACCAAGGTCCATTCGTCGCGGCGCTTTTTGCGCACGAAAGGCTGTGCCGCCGGCTTTTGGTGGACGTAATCGGGGTTGGTGGTTATTTCGTGGTATTTGGCTTTGCGGTTCGCGGCGAGCTTCTGCTTCTTTTCGTTCGCCAACGCGCGCGCGCCGTAGTCCTTGGACAGGTTGACGATCAGGTGGCGCAAAATCGTTTTGTTGATCAGAACGAGGCGGCGCCAGTCGAAGAAGCAATCGCCTTCGCCCTCGAAATTGATTTGGTAGTAATGCGCCGAGGTCTCGTTTTCGATCGGGTACGCGAGTTCCCTCGTGCCCAGGAACTTCGAGTCGATCGAGTCGGACTTGATGTTTTTGTTCAAATCGGTTATGAGCTGATCGGCCTGGTCCGTGGTCAGCTTCGGGCTGATCAGCACGACAATTTCATATTTTGACATGTTTAAAAGTTATTTCCTTGTGGGGATGCAAACCGGGTTTGCAAGTAAACAATCTTTAAATATCAAGATATTTAAAAATGCTTTTAGATTATAGCATTTCGCCATGGCATATATTTATTAATTTTCCCGCCCGCGCGAATCGCGTCCCGGGCGCGCGAAACGGGACGGGTTTATTCGTTGAGTTCCTTGGCCAAAATCGCGTACACCTCGTCGATCGTCCGCTCCAGGACGTCGTTCACCACGATGTGCTCGTAGATGCCTTTGGCCGCCTCGATTTCGGTTTTCGCCTGCTCGATCCGCTGGTCGATGAACTCGATCGTCTCCGACCCCCGCGTCTTCAGGCGGCTGTACAGCTCCTCGAACGACGGCGGGGCCAAGAAGACGCTGACGACCCTCAGCCCTTTTCTGAGGACCTGGATCGCGCCTTGGTACTCGATCTCCAGCAGCAGGTTGTCGCCCGCGCCCAGAACCGCGTTCACGTACGAAAGCGGCGTACCGTAGTAATTGTTGACGTATTCCGCGTATTCGAGCAATTCGTTGCGCTCGATCATTTTCTGGAACTCTTCGCGCGTCTTGAAGAAATAGTGCTGCCCTTCCACCTCGTTGGAGCGCTTCGCCCTCGTCGTCGCGGAGATGCTGTATCTCAGGCGCAGCTCCGGGCGCCGCAGCAAATCGGCGATGACCGTTCCCTTGCCAACGCCGCTTGGCCCCGAAATCATAACAATCGAACCTTGTTTGCCGACCATAATTGAGTTGCGCGGAATTTAAGATATTATAATGGTTTTAATTATATCAATATTATGCGGCGAATACGATCATGGATTACAAACCGTCCCCCGAATGGATAACGCCCGACGAAGGCGGGTTGATGCGGATCAAATGCGAACCGGTCGCGTTCCCGCTGACCGAGGCCGACGTCGAGCACATCAACAAGATGATGGCTTACATCGACGAAAGCTACGCGGGCAACGCGGAAGCGCACGGCATCCGCGGCGGAATCGGGATAGCCGCGAACCAAATCGGATACCGCAAACGGATGTTTTACGTCCGCCTGGACGACGAGCAAAACGTCGAGAGGCGCTATTTCATGATCAATCCCCAGATCGTCAGCCTATCCGCCCGGAAAGCGTACCTGGGGCGGGGCGAAGGGTGCCTGAGCGTGCCGCGCGACCGCGACGGGTACGCGATCAGGCACGCGAAGATCAAAATCAGGGGCTTCGATTATTTGCAGCAAAAAGAAATCGTCTTGGAGGCCGGGGGGTTGCTTGGCGTTTGCCTGCAGCACGAATGCGATCATCTCGACGGCAAGCTCTATTACGACCGGATCAACCCGATGAACCCGACCTTCGCGGATCCCGAATGGGAGAAAGTATAAAAGAAAAACGGACCGACGCCGCGGTCCGTTCTTTGTGTATGCGTTAACCCCGATTAAGCGAAAATGCCTTTTGGAATCGTGATTGCGCGGCCTTCGATTTTCGGCGGTACACTTGTTGCGGCAACGGTTTGATGCGATTCAGCTGGCGATGCCGCAGCAAAGTTACCCATGATGAATCCCCAAAAAGCCTGTGAAGCTCCGCCGGCAAAAAATCCGTTTATGATTACAATCGACGGCACGGTTGACAACGTTTTGACTTTGTCAATCACTCCTTGGGAGGCGTTTGTATCGGTGGAACGAATGGTTTCCAACGAAGATCCGTCAGACGACAGCGATATGTAGCCGTTTTGTCTTGTCACATTACTATTGAAACCGGTTTCGGTAGGGTTTTTGTTGTCGTAATTTATCTCAACCGTTTGATCGATTCCGCTGGTAGCTGAAGTCCCGAAGTAAATCAAGATTGTGCTGACTTTGGCGTTTTCTCCGCCGGCTTTCGTCTCGATTTTGATGGCGTAATTTAATCAATTGCCGCCGTCTGTTAATCCTTGCCACGAAGAATTTGATGGATTCGACGCGCTGCCGTTAGATCCGAAAGCGAATGCTTCATCACCGCTAGTGCTGGTTGCCGTCGTCGGGAAAGTTATGACAGTATCAGTATCTGCGATAGCTTGTTTCAAGTCATCGGTGTTGGCAGTGTCGAACATAAAGTCTTGAGGAAGTTTGGTATTATCTTGACCTGGGTCATCATGTTTCCACGCATACTCGTCTTTTAGCGTCAAGTCGATGTTGTCCGCCACGAAATCCGCCAACAGCGAGGGATCGGAGGCAACGTTGGATTTGATGTCGCCTTGGTTTGCTTTTACGTATTCCTCCCATTTTGTCAGTTTTTGGGCCGTGTCCTGGGACGACGCCAAACCGATCACCTCGTGGTGCACGTTGCGGTCGGCTTGGTTGAAGCACAGATCCTGCCAGAAAGAAGAGAACGCGTCCAAATCGACAAGCGCGGAAGCGTCGATCGGGCTAGATTTGTTCAATTCAATCTGGCTTGAAGGCGATTGGGGCCCCGAGTCCGTGATGTCCACGCGGCTGCCTTCGCCCAGTTCGATTCGGGGAACCGCGGCAACCAAATCAGCGTTCGGCGCGAAAACGCTGTTGACCGTGGAACTGAAACTGAATCCGGTCACGTTCAGATGGAAATCATAAGTTTTTGACGCGGCGTCCGTCCCGCTGAACACGAGCGTGGTGCCGGTCGAGCCGTAATATACCGGGTTGTCTTCGGCGACCGTTACCGTCTCAAGCGAATCCGGAAGGGCAGACGCGTCGCCGCTGGCGTTTTGCTTGATTCACGCCAGAACGTCTGATTTCGCGCCTTCTTCTTTTTTAGTCAAGTCTTGCTTCAGGTGATTCTCGTTTTCCAAATCGTTGGAAGTCGCCAATTGGTTCCACCAGTCGACGTCCACTTCCGCTCCCGCGTCGACGTGGGTTTGGTACGCGTCCAAAATCGATTTGGCGCTGTTTTGGAGCGTCGGGGCGTTGTCGATCACCTTGGAGAAGTAATCCGGGAAGGAACTGAACAACGAATCCGGGAGTAACACCTTTTCGTTTTGGAACAGATAGGTGATTTTAGTTTCGGTTCCATCGTTCTTGGTCACGACCAACCGGGATTTTTGGTTTTCTGGCGTCTGCGCGGTCTCTGCGTCCGCGGGAACCGCGTTGGTCACGATCGGCATTCCCGTTTCGGTGTCGTAATCGACTTGAAGGTGATCGCTTGGGAAAAACAATTCGTACTTCAAAGCCGTGCTTTCTTGGTACGTCCACATCACGCCGGCGGTAGAGCTGCTCACGAGGCTGAAATAATGGTTCCAGGTCGAATGCGGCGTTCCTTGCGCTTCGCTTTCGGCCTCGAAAGTCGTCTTTATCGATTCGGTTTTCTGCTTCATCTCAGCGACCAAACCGGCAACGGAAGTGTCGACGGATTCTGATGGTTCGGTCGCGGTCGTTCCCGGATCCAAATTGCCTTCGAACATCGCGATCAATTCGTTGACAAAAACGTCTTCTTTGACGATGTCTTTCGCCAGACTCGTGACTTCAATTGGGCTGATTGCCGCAACGTCGGGGATGTCTTTTAGGCTTTCGACTTCTGGTCCCGGAGAAACTTCGCTGTAATTTGGCAACTCGCTTCTTTCCAAGGCGTTCACGTATTGCGAAAGCAAATCCTTGCTTTTTTCGTTGTCCTGATTCAGCATTTCCGCGGGTTGCTTAAACTTGGACTCCTGCGGTCCGGGCGTCGGATCCGTGTTGCCCCCGCCCCCGCCTCCCGGGTTGTTGCCGTTCCCGCCCGGCTGGTTCTGGGTTTGGGTCTCTTCGGAGCAGCTGAGCGGCACCATGATCCCCGCCAGCAGGACGGAAGCCAATCCCAAAGAGGCGACCAACGATTTCGTTATCGATTTCTTTTTGCGTTTTTCCATGATTCGTCTTGTTTTT
>CAZPGT010000064.1:0-4442 GCA_964586345.1 uncultured Mycoplasmatales bacterium
GTTCATCACGAACACGGGGGCGTTGTAGATCTTCTCGCAGATGTGGCGCTCGTGCTCGGTGCCAAGATCCATGCCGAAATAGATGTTCTTGTTCTCGAAGTTCGCGCCCTTCGCGACCGCTTGCTTCAGCAGCTCGATGGCGTCTTTGTAGTCCAGGCGCACGAACTGGTTGGACACGATCGACTTCAGGTTGGCGATGAGGTTCTTGTTGACGTTGTCGTTGCAATACTGCAGCTCGCTTTTGGCGTACGTGGTCAAATACACGATCGAGTGCTTGATCATCTGTTCCATGATCGTGGTCAGCTGGTCGAGCGTGGCGAACGCGATCTCGGGCTCGATCATCCAGAATTCGGACAGGTGGCGGCTCGTGTGCGACTTTTCGGCCCTGAACGTCGGCCCGAACGTGAACACGCGCTTGAACACCTGCGCGTAGGCCTCGGACGCCCATTGGCCGCTGACGGTCAAAAGCGCCTTCCGCCCGAAGAAACTCTCCTCGCTGCCGCCCGTCACCTCGAACGCCTCGCCCGCGCCCTCGCAGTCGTTGGAGGTGATGATCGGCGCGTGGATGTACGTGAACCCGTTGTTCTTGAAGAACTCGAAGATCGAGTTGCTCAGCTCGCTGCGGATCTTCATGATGCTGTAAAACCGGTTCGTGCGCCCGCGCAGGTGCGCCCAGGAGCGCAGCATCTCGTTGCTGTGCCGCTTGTTTTGGATCGGGTAATCGGGGTCGGAGTTCTTCAGGACCTCGATTTTCGCGGCCTGGATTTCGAACGGCTGCTTCGCCTTGGGGGTCGCGACCACCGTCCCGTCGACGCGGACGCTGGCGCTCAGGCGCGCGGCCTTGATCTGGTCGTAGTTGGGGACGTTCTCCTTTTTGTAGACGATTTGCACGCATTCCAGCGTCGATCCGTCGTTCAGGGCGATGAACCCGATCGATCCGCTCTCGCGGTTGGCGCGGACCCAGCCGACCAGGCTGACCGACGTGCCGTTCAGCGTCTGGTATTCGTTTCAAAGTTTCTTGGTGCTGAAAATTTCCATGTTTGGGCAAATATCGGGGGTTGGTATAATAAAATTATCTAGATTATACTACATCGGACAAAAGCGCAAAGAATTAAAAACGATGGGCCAAAAAACGCCAACGCCGTACCGGTGCGACTACCGCGAACAATGGGTTTTCGACGACCTTTACGTCATGATCGGCGGCGAGATAAGCAACAACACCTACGTCGTCGTCGCGGGCGACGAGGCGATCGTCGTGGATCCGAGCTTCAACGGCGAAAAGCTGCTGAGGTTCTTAAAACGGAAAAAGATCGCGAAAACCGCGATCCTGCTCACGCACGGGCACTACGACCACGTGGGCGACAGCGTCGCGGTCGCGAGGGCCTGCGGCGCGAAAGTCTACCTGCACGAGAACGACCTGTTCCTGAAAACGAAGCTGCAGGCGAAGTATTTCGAGTTCATGGACGAGACGGACAATTCGTTCGACGCGTTCGTCGGCTTCAGCAAGCAGTTGCCCAAGCTGGGCGTGTCCCGGATCAAGCCGAAGGCGTTCCTGAGCCCGGGGCACACGCCGGGCAGCGTCAGCTACCAAATCGGCGATTACGTCTTCACGGGCGATTTCATTTTCGACACGGACGTCGGGCGCACGGACTTCCCGTATTCTGACCCGAAACTGATGCGCGAAAGCATCAAGGCGTTCGTCGCCCGGTACGCGAACAGGGGCATGTACCTGTTCCCGGGCCACGAGGAATGGACCCGCGTCGACGACCTGGCGCTCATCAACCCCGACGTCAAAAAATACTTCAAGGCCTAACGCGCCTTGAGGACCGCCTCGTGCTCGCGCAAGGTGCGGCGGAACCGGGACGAGGAAAGCGAACGGTGCGCGGCGTCGCTGAACAGCACGACGGTCTCCACCTCGGGCGCCAGCCGCTTGTTGAACGACGCCGCGCGCAGTTGCGCGCGCAGGTCGTCCACGTTCCGCGCGCCGGCGACCAAATATCCGGCCCCCCGCCTCCGGGCGGCGAGCGCCACGTACCCCGAGCACGTCGCGGCCCGGGCGTTCTTCAGCCCGTGCTTAGCGATCGCGCGCTCGATCGCGGCCTTGCGCGCGCGCATGGACGCTTTCGGGCTTTTGCCGACGTTGATCGCCACGCACACGATCACCTCGTCGAAAAGGGAAAGCGCCTTTTTGAGCAGATGCAGATGGCCCTCGTGGAACGGGTCGAAGCTGCCCGCGTAAAGCGCGATCCTCCTCATTACTCGCCTTTGGGCGCGATGTCGCTGAGCCTGAGCTCGGCGGCGGTCTGCTTGCCCATGAAATCGATTTCGACGACCGCCACGCCCTTTGGCTCGTCGATCGCCACGATCCGCCCCTCCAGCCCCGCGTAGTCGGAAACGAGCACGGTCACCGTGTGCCCGACCCTGAACCCGCTTCCGAGCAGCGGGTCGTAGTCCTGGGTGGGCACGTGCCCGACCTCGGGCATCAGCTTGGACGTGTCCTTCAGCGCTACGGGTTCGGCGCGCTCGGCCTGCGGCGGCCGCGGCTCTTGCGGCGCGGCGCGCTTGGGTTGGGCGGAATCGATCATCTCGCCGTTCTCGTCGAACGTGTCGCGGCGCATCTCGACGATCGCGTTCGGGGTGACGATCGCGCGGTACTCGGGGTCCGCGCATTCGCCAGAAAGCAGCATTTCCTCCTGGAACGTGATCGGGATCGGCTTGGCGCCCTTGCCCGAGGACCCGACCAAGCCGCTGATGTTCTGCGCGTTGCGCACCGCGTACCACGTGTCGTCGTTCATGATCATGCGCACGTAGATGTACCCGGGGAACTTGTTCCGGTCGACGATCTTGACTTTCATGAATTTGCCGTCGCCCAGGTTTTTCCACCGGACGTTGGCCGTGTTGCGCATGTTCTTGGGCGGCAGCTTCTGCGGGTTGCGGTCGTCGTAGACGTCCTCGATCGTCTCGCGCCGCTTGATGACCTTCGCGTCGGTGATGTATTCGTCGAAGTGCATCGCCTGCACCTTCGCCTTCAGGTTCTTGATTACCGTGTCCTCGTTGCCGTTGATGCACGTGGTCACGAACCACTGCATCTGGGGTTTGCGTTCTTTTTTCGCCATGGGATCGCCCCTCTAAGAGTTCAAAATGCCCGCCGCGACGAAAATCTCGGTGATGCCGAAGAACACGGCGGTCAGGACCGCCACGATCAAAACGACGATCAGGAAGCTGGTCACCAGCGCCTTGGGCGTCGGCCACGAAATCCGCTTGGATTCCTTGCTCATGCCGAACCACCATTGCTTCATCACGTACCCGAACGACCGCTTCTCGCGCGGGTGGTAGGTTTCCTCCTGCTCGCGCGCCTTGGCCTTGTCCGCCTTCTGCTTGATTTTCGCCTTTTCGCGCAGCTCCCTGTGCGCGCGGGCGACGTCGGGGTCGTCGTATTCGGACAGAACCGCCTTTTTGCCGCGTTTCCGCCCGAACGGATCGGACGCTTCGGGGAATGAGTCTTGGTTGGCCATTAACGGGATTCCTTGTGCAACGTCTGGCGGTTGCACGCGGCGCAGTATTTCTTGAGTTCCAGGCGCTTCGTCGCGAGTTTCGGCTTGGTGGTCGAATAGTTCCGCGAGGCGCATGTCTCGCAGATCAGGATGATTTTTGCGCGCATGCGATGCCGTTTGCCGTCGAATAAAAAAACCCAATGCGGAGCAATGAGTCTTTTCTTATTATAGCACATCCGGGCTAACCGCCGAAAATAGTTGAGCGCGCCAATTCCTTCCGCCGCCAAACCGACGCGAGCGCGAAGACGATCCCCGCGCAAAGGCCGACCGCAGCGGCGACGAACGGGGCGGAGCGCGGGTCGGAAGCATAGGCGGACATGTTCACGGCGCAAAGGACGATCGCGACGAGGCAAAAAAGCAGCTGGAACCCAAGCAACAGCAGATGGGCGTTCCGGCTTAGCTTCGCGGAAGGCACGGCCCACCCGCACGCGGCCAGGGCGAGCAAGACCCACGGCAGAACGGCGTTAAAGACCATAGTCCCCCAAATCCAGCGTCTGCTCGGCGGCGGCCGCCTTTTGGTTGGCGAAAAATTCGAAGCGGCGCTCTTGGACCATCACGATCCTGATTTGGTGCTTGTTGGTCAATTCGTCCCGCTCGATCGCCCTGCGGATCTCGAACTGCAGCAAATCCGGGGTCCGGGACCCGCCCAGCTCCGGCTCGATTATCACCTGGACGGCCCGGCCCGATTGCAGCGCGTAGGCCTGCCTGACCCCCGCGACCGACTTGCACAGGCTCTCGAGCCGGTGGATCCGCCTCGCGAACTCGCCCGCGGCCTGGATCCGCGCCCCGGGCCGGGCGGCGGACAGGGCGTCCACGGTCTTGACCAGGGCGGCGTACACGTTGTCGGGCACGACCGGCCCGTGGTGCGACTGGCTCGCGTTTTCCACG
>CAZPGT010000065.1:0-4408 GCA_964586345.1 uncultured Mycoplasmatales bacterium
GGTACAGGCCGATGTGCCCGATTTTCGCCGCGGGCACGATCTGGCTGATGCCGTCGGCCATCCCCAGCCCCGCGCGCAGGATCGGGATCAAAACGAGCTCGTTCTTCAGCCGGTATCCGGTCGTTTTCGCGATCGGGGTGCTGATCGCCATTTTCTTTAGCGGGAAAGCCTTGGCGACCTCGTACATCATCAGGGCGGTGATCTCTTTCAAAAGGTCGCGGAAATCCTTCGATTTCGTGTTCCTGTCGCGCATTTTTGTCAGTTTGTCCTTGATCAAAGGATGATCGATGATGTCGTGCATGGATGAAATCCCTTTTGAAACTAGCGATCGTTCGTTTATAATATTCTAACTATTTTATCCCATCTTTTGCGTTTATCCGCAAAAAGAAAGCAGGCGAGCATGAACGCAGGCAAACGCCAATCCGTCGCGCGGACAACGTGGTTCGCGTCGCTGTCCAGGACGCGCAAATACTTCTTCGCGGCGTTTTGGCTGTTCCTGGCGGCGTTCGGGCTGTTCGTCGAGGCGATCGTGTCGGATTTGCTCGACCCCAACTCCACCCCGTGGACGACGCTTGACAAATTCACGTGGCAAAGCAACGTGCTTTTGCTAGTTTTCGCGGTCTTCGCGGTTTTCTTCCCCGACCACCAGTTTCTGAAGACCGACAGCTTCCTCATCGCGACGTTGACGTACATCACCTTCACGTTCGTGGGCTACAATTTCATTTTGACGTTCCTGAACGGCGGGTACACCGGGGGCGCGTTCGCGATTTTCGTGAACGTCTGGACCCATTTGGTGTGCCCGCTGGCTTTCGCGATCGGGGGCGTGCTGAAATTCGTCTGGGAGCCGGAACGGATCGCCCTGCGCGGTTTCGCGCGCACTCTGGCGACGGGGATGGTGTACCCGACCGTCTACCTGATCTATCTGGCCAGCGTCCCGTACCTTTACAGCCTGGCGACGGTAGAGGGCACTTACTCGATTTACGGGACGGCGACGAACACGAAGGACAACCCGGCCGTCGCGTGGCCGATCATCATGGGCATGTACCTGGTGTTTTTCCCGGGAACGTTCGCGGCGTATTATTTCGCGGCGAAGAAAATCAAGGCTAAAAGACGCGGCGCTTAACCCGGAACGCCAAGTCCGACGCGATCATGTCGCGCAACGACTTTTCGGGTTCCCAGCCCAACAGTCTTTTCGCCAGCGCGTTGTCCGTCAGCAGCGCGGCGGGGTCGCCCGGGCGGCGCGGCGCGTAAACGACGTTGTCCAGCGGCGCTTTCGCGATCTCTTCCAGCGCGGCGACGCACTGCTTGACCGTGTACCCTTTGTTGGTGCCCAGATTGATCGTGACGGTCGGGTTGGACGCTTTCTTCAGGTAGGTCGCCGCGCATAGGTGCGCGCGCGCCAGGTCCACGACGTGGATGAAGTCGCGCACGCACGTGCCGTCGGCGGTCGGGTAATCCGAGCCGTAGACCGTGAATCGGGACCGGTTCAGCAACGCCATGTTCAGGCGGGGGATCAGCAGCGTCGTGTCTTTGTTGAAAATCCCAAGCTCCGCGTCGTCGCTGGCGCCCGCCACGTTGAAATAACGGAAAACAACCGCCCTGATCCCGTAAGCCGCCTCCGCGGCCTTGATCAGGTGCTCGCACGCCAGTTTGCTCGATCCGTAGGGGTTAATCGGGTTGGGCGGTGTGCCTTCGGAAATCGGCAGGGTTCGGGGGTTGCCGTAAACGGCCGCGGTCGAAGAGAACACGAGCCTTTTCGCGCCGCTTCCGCGCATCGCGCCCAGCACGGCGACCATGCCGCCGACGTTGTTCTCGAAATATTCCAGCGGCTTGGACACGGACTCGGAGACGATTATCTTCGCGGCGAAATGCATCACCGCGTCCGGTTTGAACGCCTTCATCGTCCGCGCCAATTTTTTCGCGTCCAACTGCGATCCGGGCACGAACCGGACGTTGGGCTTTTTGGCGATCGCCCGCCTCGTGCCCGTGGAAAGGTCGTCGTAGACGAGGATTTGGTTCCTCGCGCTGCGCGCCAACAGTTTGGCGACGTTCGACCCGATGTAGCCGGCGCCGCCGATCAGTAAATGCCTCATGGACTATTCGCCGGACTCGATTTTGCTGTTCAGGTAGTCGATGATCTCTTTCGTGTTCGTCAAAAATTCCTCGTCCGACAGGCTGTTCATGACGTCGTCCAGCGTGTTCAGGTATTCGGTCGGGTCGCTTGGCTCGCCGAACGGGTCGGGCGGCAGGTGCTCGAGATCCCATTCGTCCAGCCCGCCGGCGTCGCCTTTGTCCCAGGCGGCCTCGCGGCGCGGCGCGGGCTCGAAGGCGGGTTCGGGCCGTTCCGGCCTTTTCTCGGGCGCAGGGGCGGTTTTGCGCTTGGTTTGCCAAATCAGCGTCAGCTTCTTGATTTCGTTGGGCTTGACGTAGCTTTGGTAAACGTACGAATCGTTCGGCGCCGCGCCCAAGATCTCGGTGACCGAGTCGTTGGCCAAATCGTAGTGGAACAGGCCGATGTTCTGGGTCTCTTCCTTCGTCAGCGGCAGGTCGCTGATGATTTGCTTCGCGTCGCTTAGGATCGATCCGTCGGTGACGTATATGTAATAGTAGTCCACGAACGCGTTCGGCCTGTGGCGGTTCGTGAGCTGGTACACGATTTTCTCGAACGCGACCGTGTCGTCCGCGAACACGTAGGCGATCAAGGCGTTTTCCTGGGGCAGGTAGGTCAGCGCCTTGAAGGACACGTCGTCGCTGATTTGGTAATCCTCGAACGTGAGGGCCTGCTCCTGGCCTTGCGCCCCGCGCGGTTTGCCGTCGTGGTTCATGTGGCTGCGTTATTCCTTTTGCTTGATGATCAGCTTGAACAGCTGCTCGATGATTTTGGTCGCCATCAGTTTGCGGTAAACCCCGCGCGCCAGCGCCGCGTCGCCCCCCTGGGCGCCGGCCTCGCCCGAATCCGCGATCCACCTGTCGACCTCGGCCCGGTCGATCCGGCCCTCGTACTCGTACGCCCGGTCGACGATCACGATGCAGAAGTAATACAGCCCGACCGGCTTGTTCTCGACTCCCGACGGCCCGGCGATCCCGGTGACGCTGACCGCGATGTCCGAATTGAACGTCTTGATGGCGCCGATCGCCATCTCCTTGGCGACTTCCGCGGACACGGCGCCGTGCTTTTGCACCGTCTGATCCCTCACGCCGAGCAATTGCTTTTTGGCTTCCGCGCCGTAGGCGATGATGCCGCCCTTGAACACGCTCGAAGCGCCGGGCGCGCCGATCAGGGTCGAGCCGATCATCCCCCCGGTGACCGATTCGGCGGTCGCCAAGGTGTACTTGTTTTTGATCAGCTTATCGATGATAAAGTCTTTGTAATCCTTCATGGTGTGCGATCCCGGATTTGCGTCGTTTACATAGATTCGATGTCTATATTCTATATTGATTTAGTTTCGTTTTTCACATTTATTGCTTTCGCGGTCTTCGCCCAGTAAATCCCCAGCGAAAGCAGGCTGAAAACGACCGCCGCCCAGTGCGGGAGCATCTGCACGGCCCAAAACCAGACCGCCGCCCCGACCGCGGAAGAAAGCGGGTCGAACCGGAACGTGAAAAGCAGCAGGCTGAGCAGGCACGCGAACATCTGGAAAACGGTTTTCAGCTTGCCGTACACGTTCGCGGCGACCAAAACCCCTTTGTTGATCGCGAACAGCCTGAACCCGTCCATGACGATGTCGCGGGCGATCAGCGCGACCGCGAAGGCGAAGTGCACGACGCCTTGGGCCGCCAGCGCGACGTAAAGCGAGTTGATCAACACCTTGTCCGCGAGCGGGTCCCACAGTCTCCCCCAGTCCGACGCGACGTTCCATCTGCGCGCCAGATAGCCGTCCAGCCAGTCGGTCAGGCACGACAGCGCGAACAAAACCCCGGCCGCGAAGTAACCAACGGTCACGTCCAAGGCGATCCGGCTGCCCGCGAAGTCGAACGAGACCCCGTACAGGACGGGCAGCGGGACGCTGGCCAAAACGACCACGGGCACGAACAGGGCCATCCGGCACGCGGTGAGCCAATTGGGGATTTTGGCTTTGCGCATCTTCGCTAGAATTCCAATTGGCCGTGGAAGCGCGGGAACGGCGCGGCGTCGCGGATGTTGTCGATGCCCGTGAGGTACATCACGAGGCGATCGAACCCGAGACCGAAGCCGCTGGAGCGGAAGTAGCCGTACTTACGCAGATCCAAATACCATTGGATCGGCTCGGTGGGGATGTTCATCTCGCGGCAGCGGCGCACGAGCTTGTCGTAGCTGTCCTCACGTTGGCTGCCGCCGCACAGCTCGCCCACGCCGGGAACTAGCAAATCGACCGCGGCGACCGTGAAGCCGTCGCTGTTTTGCTTCATGTAGAACGCCTTGATTTCC
>CAZPGT010000066.1:0-4392 GCA_964586345.1 uncultured Mycoplasmatales bacterium
CGCTGGTATTGCGTGCTGATCGATTTCGAGTTCGCCACCTTTGACAACCACCTACTGTACGAATATTTGAAGGGAATGATTTTCGACAACCTGAAAGAATACAGAAAGAGGAATTTCGCCTGGCCGAACGGGTACCTGAACCGCTCTTTGCCTAAAACAAGACAGCGTTAACGATGTGTTTCTTGAAAAACATCAGCACCGGGACCGAGAAAAAGGCGACGATCGCGAATTTCGTCACGTTGAAAAGGCCGTATAGCCCAAAAATGCCCGCCCAGTAGTTCGGGATTCCCAGCAGGTAAACGTGCAGGTTCGGATCCGCGTCGTAGATTTCGCCCACCCTGACGAAACTGATCGAGTTGAAAAGCCCGGGCGCCAGCCACCACCAATAAAGCGGCGTGAACAGGATGCCGTTGAGAGCGCTCATGGCGAAAGACGCGCACAGGATCGTCAACAGCCACGAATAAACCCATTTCGTCTTCGTTTCCCTGCGTTTTTTGCTTCGTCCAAGCGCCTTCGCGAAAACCCAAAACAAAAACACGACCAAAACGTTGCTGAACATTAGGATCAGAATGCCAATCCAGTTCGTCGGGTTCCACGTGAAGTGGATCAACGCGTTCAAAACGCCGCATCCCAACGCCCACGCGAGCGAACACACGAAAATCACGGGAACGATGAAGACAAGCGACAAATCGACGTCCAAAGACATCTGCGCGAAAAAAGGCAACCTGGCGAACGTGCCGATCACCGCGAAAAGCGTGGAAACGCTCAGCATCGACGCGCAAAACACGAGTTTGAACGTGTTGGAGAACTGGTTTTTCGTGATTTTTTGAAATCGCATGGATCAATTTTGTCGATAAGCGAATAAACGATCAAGGATTTCAAATGTGACATCCCGCCTCCGGAAAGGAAAGGTTGGATGCCATGGCAAAAAAAATCTTCTTCCATCCGGACTTTGACCGTCGGCTTTGGAGT
Source organism: uncultured Mycoplasmatales bacterium (assembly GCA_964586345.1). GTDB lineage: Bacteria > Bacillota_I > Bacilli_A > Mycoplasmatales > Mycoplasmoidaceae > Mycoplasmoides. The sequence continues at coordinate 973 of CAZPGT010000066.1, forward strand.
TGCACCAAATCTGCTTGCGCTCGCGGGCTGTACCGCCGATTAGGAATTTCACCTTACCCTGAAGATTTATTCGTATTTAATATATCATTTTTTGGATGTTATGGGCAAAAAGCGTTAAATTTTAGTATGATTGAAACATCATTACCAGTATAGTTCCGTGCCCGACGGCACAAGCAAAGGTTGTTTCACGATGAGCAGTTTCAAATTGAACGTAAAGATCGAAATCCCGAAGCATTCAAACGTCAAATACGAATACGACCGCAAAACCGGCGAGATTTCCGTCGACCGGATTCTGTACGGCCCAGACTATTACCCGCAAAACTACGGTTTCGTGAAGGAAGCGCTGGACTGGGACGGGGACGAACTGGATTGCTTGGTGATCGCCGACCAAAGCTTCATGCCCGGCGTCAGCGTGCCGACCAGGATCATCGGGGCGATGGAGATGATCGACAGCGGCGAGACCGACACGAAGCTGATCGGCGTGATCGACTGCGACCCGCGTTACAAGCACGTCAATTCGCTCAAGGACGTGAGCCAGCACCTGCTCGACGAAATCAAGACCTTTTTCGAGACCTACAAAATCCTGCAAAAGAAAACCGTGCAGATCCTTGGCTTCAAGGACGCTGATTGGGCAATATCCGAATACAACGAATGCGTCAAACTGATGCAATCGTACGGCTCGATGCCCAAAGAGGAGTTTTTGGCGAAAATGCAAAAGGAGCGACCCGAAAAATACCGCAAGTAAACTCGCGGAGCGTTTTGCGCCCGCTTTCGCCGCGCCGGCATATAATCATTTGGTAACTAACGACACCTAAGGCGAAACGACCGTGGATCAGGCGATACTGGCACTTTACATTCTTTCCGTGGTCTTTTCGGTTTTGTTCGTCCTGATGAACATATTCGATTATTTGGCGAAGTTCAACTACTTTTTCGGCAGGAAATCGAGGAAGTCCTCGCCAAAGAGACCAAGACGGCTGCTGAACAAGAACGTCGCGATCATCATCGCCGCCAAGGACGAGGCGAAAGTCATCAGGCACATCCTCGCGTCGATGATGGCCCAAACCTACGACCCGAGGCGGTTCGTCGTGTATCTGGTCGCGGACAACTGCACGGACGACACCGCGGCGATCGCCCGCGCGTTCGCCGCCGACCATCCGGGCAGGATCGTCGTTTTCGAGCGGCGCGATTCCATCCGGAAAGGCGCCAACTTCGCGATCCAACACGCGCTGGCCCGCATCGAGCAGAAAAACCTCGCGTACGACGCCTATTGCTACTTCGACGCGGACAACGTCCTGGACGAGAACTGGCTGACCGAGGCCATGGCGAAAATGGCGGAAGGTTACGAAGTGGTCACTTCCTACCGCAATTCGCTCAATTTCAAGTCCAACTGGATAACCGCCAGCTACGGAATCCAGTTTCTGAAGGAGTCCAGCTTCATCAACGCCTCGCGCCAGACATTCAAGATGACCAGTTGGATCAACGGCACGGGTTTTTGCTTTTCGCGGCGCGTGCTGGAGCTGACGGGCGGTTGGAACTTCAATTCGCTGTCGCACGACATCGAGTTCACGCAGTTTCTCGCGTTCCACGGCGTCAGGTGCGGCTACGCGCCCGAAGCGGTTTTTTACGACGAGCAGCCGGTCCGCTTCAAGGATTCGTGGCGCCAGCGCCTGCGGTGGTCGAAAGGCTTTTTGCAGGTCTTCAGGATTTACGGGGCTTTGGAGTTCAAAAGCCTGTTCCGCCCAAGAAAGCGCGGCGATCTCGCCGACAAAAGGAGTCTGTTTGCCAATTTCGCGACGATTTTCCCCCAAATCAGCTTTTTCTTAGTCAACTTGCTTTTTTACGCGGTGATCGCGGTGATGCTTTCGCTGCGGCAAAGCACCGATCCGAGTTTCTTCATAGACAGCGCGCAATATTATTACCTGACCCCGGTTCTGATTCTGGGCGGGTTTTATCTGACGTTTCTTTTCTTTGCGGTGGTGGTGATTTGCCACGACCGCAAAAAAATCAAATGTTCGTCGCCCAAACTCGCCCTGTACGCGCTGATGTACCCGCTTTTCATGTTCGTCGCCGTGCCCGTTTCGATCGTGGCGCTTTTCAAAAGGCGGGTTTCGACCAACCCGGTCCCCCGCCAGGACCGAAATTAGGCTTCCGCGGCGACGCTTTGCCCGCGCGTAAGCACCCGCTTTCGGTTTCCCGCAGCGAACGGTTTTTTCGCGCGCATTTCGGGCGCTCCGGGGGCGCAAATTTATCGTTTGATCGGCGATTATGTTGATATAATAACTTATCAACATATTTATAAATACACGCGTATTTATCGGTTTTTGTTTTGATTCAAACACCAAGGTAATCAAATTGAAACACCCAAATCTGTTATCCCGGCGCAAAAAGTCGTTTTGGTTTTTGGCCGCCGCCGGAATCGCCGCGACCGCGGTTTTGGCGTCAAGCTGCGCGGCGACCCCGTCGGAGTCGAGCGTCAAAACCTTGTTCAAGCCCGCGAAGAGTTTCGGCGACGCCGCAGCGGGGCTGTCCACGAACGAGATGCTGTCCCACGTCCTGTCCAACCAAAAGGCGTTCGACGCCTTCATGGACAACGCGATGGGCACGGTCTTGCTTTCGTTTTACAAAGACAACCCGCTCAAGTCCTTGGCGGACAAATACGACGCGTGGGTCAAAGAGGTCGACAACTCGTGGGACAGCCAGGCGCAAAGCTACCGCGACCAATACCGCAACAACTATTTGCTAAACCTGCAGACCAAGCTATTGGACACCGTGGGCGGCACCGAGCAGACGTGGAAGGAAAAAGAGCTCGCCAACAAGGCCTACACGGAATTCCAAAACAGCGTCTTCGCGACCGATTACCTCAATTACGTGGACGCGGACGGCAACGTCGTCTCGCAGGTGGACAAGGAAACGCTTTCCGCGAGCCAGAACTGGGTTAACCTGAAATACACCAACCAGCACGGCGGGACCAAATACAGTTCGGGCGGGCAACCGATCGACTACGTCAACAACAACAACCAGCTTTACGCCGACGCACAGGACTATCTCGCCACGCTTTGGGTGCGCCAGGAAAACCCGAATCTGCTTTCGCGCGTCGTTTTGACCAACGAAACGCCCAAAATCGGGTTCAACAACGTTTTCAACGAGAAACTGGACACGGGCGCGACGGCGTCGTACGAGTTCCAGGTGTTCAACCCGCTCGACAGCAAGAACCCAAGCCGCTCCGCGGCGTGGCTGTGGAACCAGTTGGTCGGCAAGCAGGACGGGCTGAACCGGTTTTTGGACGCGACCAACGGCACGATCGACATCCCTTCGGACCTTTCCATGGACTCGGGCGGCAAGCTTCTGATGGGCGCGTTCGACATGTTCGACGCGTACGACCCGCTGTTCACGGCCGCGTACGTCAACCAGTACCTGAAC
>CAZPGT010000067.1:0-4238 GCA_964586345.1 uncultured Mycoplasmatales bacterium
CCATAATGGACAACTACATGAAGTTGCTGAACAAAAAAATTCTCATCAACTACGAAACGGTCCAAAATAACAACGGCGGCAACAACGGCGGCGCGCAAGCGATCGCTTCCGCGATCGACTGGACGATCACGGGCAACGAACTGACCCGCACCGATTTGACCCCCACGGCCGCAAACGGCGGAACCGGGACCCCTTCGGGGACAAATTACCTGCCCGCGATAACCGGGGCGGCGGCTTCTTACGACCTGACCGTATCGTTCGGGACGACCGTGAAGACCGCGCAAGTGGCCAAAGGCGCGCTGCTCAACGGCACGGGATGGTCTTACACGTTCGCTTTCTAGTCTAATCCGCGCCAAACGCACAGACACGCTTGGTTCCAAGCGTGTTTTTTTGTCGCCGCGGGCGTTTTCGCGAAATTCGCTCAAGCGCCCCGATCGATTTTTTCAACTGACCTCCTTTCGTCCCGCAACTCGAAAACAATTATTTTCCCATTCGCCCGACCGGATATTAAAATATCAATTGTTGGTGGCCAAGTCTTGCCCACCACCAATCTCATCGGGAACAAAGGGGATCATTTTCGCATGTCAAACAATCATGGCAATGACGCGAAAACGTCTGTGAAGAAATCTAAGAAAAGCTGGGTGAAAGTCGCAGCGCTGAGCGGCTTCGCGGCGACCGCGGTCGTCGCCTCGTCGGTCGTGGCCGCGTGCAGCGGCGTGCAATTCAAGTCCGTCGCGCAAATCGTCGTGTCCGACTCCACGTCGACGTTGGCCGACCAGTCGTTCAGCGAGTCCGCGTACGACGGGCTGAAGGGATTTTACGGGGACTTGGGGATCAACACCGTCCCGGCCGCCAGCGACTCGAAGGTGGTCGAGAACAACGGGCTTTGGAAAAAGCCGGGACAAACCGACGACGACCGGGTGCGGACCTACGTCAACGTGAAAAACGACGGCAGCAACATCGTCATCGCGACGGGTTTCAACCAAAGCAACGCGCTGCACCGGATCACGAGCCAGTCCAAGGACCAAAGCAACTGGAACGCGCTCAAGGACACCGGGTTCATCTTCGTGGACGGGTCGATGACGACCGACTACAAGATAACCGACGAAAACGGCAACGTCACCGACCAATGGACCACGGACCCGACCAACGTCGCGAGCATCTCCTACCGCGCGGACGACGGATCGTTCCTGGCGGGGCTGGCGACCGCGGTCTACCTGAACGAGAACTGGAAGACGTTTTACCCATCTAACGCGTCCGCGCCAACCGAAATCGGGGCCAGCGGCTACGTCGGTTTGGCGATCCCGTCGACGGTCTCGTACCTGAACGGTTACCGGCTCGGCTTCATGTACTGGAACAAGATTTGCTCGCTCATCGAGTTGTCCGACGGCAACGCCGGGATCCCGATCAAATGGATAACCCCGACTTCCGACTACGCGATCAGCACGTTCGCGACCAATTCGTTCAGCGCCACCGAGCCAAGGGCCGAGACGATAACGACCGCGCTGATCCGGAACGGCGCGAAGGCGATCCTGCCGATCGCCGGGCCGCAAACGACGCTGTCCGTGAACACGGTAGCGGCGCAATCGGACAGCGTCGCCGTGCTCGGGGTGGACACCGCGCAAGAAAACATCACCAGCCTGCAAAAGCCGATGCCGGGAGGTTCGGGAAAGACCCAGAACATCATCCCGTTCAGCACGCTCAAAAACATCACGGCGTCCGTCAAAGGCGTGCTGCACGCCATCAAGGACGGCACCAACAAGGGGTTGACCGACGCGGAGCCCGGATATTCTGGCTTCGGGTACAACAACGTGGCCGATTTGACCAACGACGGGGTCGGGGTATCCGACGCGGGGTCGCAATACCTGATCGACCCGCTGTTCTTCGCGAACCAGACGCCCGACTCGTCGTCGCAAGGCGACACCGCCCCGCAAAAAGTCACCGGGACGACCGTTTCCAGGGGCGATGTGACGAATTACACGCAATACGACGTTTCGACGCTGCTGGCGAACGCCAAGCAGAACTCGGGCACCGGCGGCAGCACGTCCAACAGCAACCGGTTCAAGCTGGAGACGATCAAGCGCGCGTCCGCTTCCCCCGACGACCTAAAGTCGATAATGGACAATTACAAGAAACTGCTGACCAAGCAAATCCTCATCAATTACGAGCAGCAAACCGGCTCCAACGGCCAAAACGGCGGGCAAGAAACCACGCCGCAGCAGGCGATCGCGACCGCGATCGACTGGACGATCACCGGAAACGAGCTGACCAAAAACGATTTGACCCCGACGGTTACCGGGACGACGCAGCCGGCCGGCGACGCGAACCTGCCCGTCTTCACGGGCGACGCGGCGACCTACAGCCTGACCGAGGCGTTCGGCGCCACGGTCAAAACCGCCAAGGTGGCGACGGGCAATCCGCTGGTTGGCACCGGCTGGTCGTACGCGTTCAGCTTCTAGTCCCCGACCAACGAACCCCATCGACGAACACGCTTGCCCCAAGCGTGTTTTTTTTCGCCCGCCCCCGCGCGGCCCGCGCAGCGTCCCCGCGCCCGTTCCATCGCGGCCAACGGCGGCCGCCCAACGCGCCGTTTCGGGGTCGGCGAGATTATTCTTTCATTCGCGCGGGCGGATATTATAATACGAATTGTTGAGGGCCCAGTTTCGCCCATCAACATTTTCATTCGGGAACAAAGGGGATCAGTTTCGCATGTCAAACAGCTATGGCAATGACGCGAAAACGTCTGCAAAGAAATCTAGGAAAACTTGGTTGAGGGTCGCCGCGCTGAGCGGGTTGGCGGCGACCGCGATCGTCGCTTCGTCGGTCGTGGCCGCGTGCAGCGGCGTCCAATTCAGGTCCGTCGCGCAAATCGTCGTGTCCGACTCCACGTCGACGTTGGCGGACCAATCGTTCAGCGAGTCCGCGTACGACGGCCTGAAACAGTTTTACGCGGGTTTGGGGATTAACACCGTCCCGGCCGCCAGCGATCCCAAGGTTGTCGAGAACAACGGGCTTTGGAAAAAGCCCGGGCAGACCGACGACGACCGGATCCGCACGTACGAGAACGTCAAGAACGACGGCAGCAGCATCGTCATCGCGACGGGCTTCAACCAAAACAACGCGCTGCACCGGATCACGAGCCAAACCAAGGACCAAAGCAGCTGGAACACGCTCAAGGACACCGGGTTCATTTTCGTGGACGGATCGATGACTACCGATTTCACGCTGACCGACGACAACGGGAACACGATCGAAACGTGGACTTCCGACCCGACCAACGTCGCGAGCATCTCATACCGCGCGGACGACGGATCGTTCTTGGCGGGATTGGCGACCGCGGTCTATCTGAACGAGAACTGGAACGCGTTCTACACCGAGCGGCCGACATCGATCGGCGCGAGCGGTTACGTCGGTTTGGCGATCCCGTCCACGGTTTCCTACCTGAACGGCTACCGCCTAGGTTTCATGTACTGGAACAAGATTTGCGCTTTGATCGAACTCTCCGACGGCCAGCCGGGCATCCCGATCCAATGGATCACGCCGACCGAAGGCAGCTACACGATCGACACGTTCGCTTCGGGATCGTTCAACGCCAACGAGCAGAAAGCCACGACGATAACCGACAACCTGATACTGGCGGGCGCGAAAGCGATCCTGCCGATCGCCGGGCCGCAGACGACGCTTTCGGTCAACCAAGTCGTTTCGCGGGCGCAGAACGTCGCCGTGCTCGGCGTGGACACCGCCCAAGAGAACATCACCAGCCTGCAAAAGCCGATGCCCGCGGGCGGCTCCGGCGGCGCGACCAACATCATCCCGTTCAGCACGCTCAAAAACATCACGGCTTCGGTAAAGGGCGTGCTGCACGCGATCAAGGACGGCACCAACAAGGGATTGACCGTAGACGACCCCGGATACGCGGGCTTCGGGTACAACAACGTGGCCGATTTGACAAACGACGGTGTCGGGGTTTCCGACGCCGGGCTGAAATACCTGATCGATCCGCTGTTCTTCGCGAACCAGTCGCCGGATTCGGCCTCCCAGGGGACCACGACGCCTACCCCGGTGACCGGTACCACGGTCACAAGGGACGCAACCACCGACTACACGCAATACGACATCTCGACGTTGCTGACCAACGCGACTAGCCAAGCGACCCCTCCCGCCGACGGGGCGGCGAGCAACCGTTTCAAACTGGAAACGATCAGACGCGCGTCCGCCTCGGACGCCGAGAAAAAGTC
>CAZPGT010000068.1:0-1286 GCA_964586345.1 uncultured Mycoplasmatales bacterium
CTGCTGCAACGGTCTGTTCTGGGCGAAAGCGTCCGTGGGCGCGGTTTGCTGCTGTTGGGGTTGGCTGAAGTTGTTGTTGCGTTTGTTCGTGTTCATATCGTCGGTGACTTCGGTCGTTGAAAAAAAGTTGAAGCGGTTGGAAACGGGCAGGTTGATCGAGACGTCGGGCACGGCCGCGTCGTTGAGTTTCTGGAAATGCTTCTGGTAGTTGTTCTGGGCGATTTCCTTGGTCAGGTCGATCGTTTGGGGCTCGGGCGCAAACGCGGCTTTCGCCCGTTTGGGGCCAAGCGGCGCCGCGGGCGCGGCGCGGCTGACCTTGGAAGGTTCGAAGCGGGGTTTTGATTTCAGGTAGCTTTGGTAACTCGGGGAGTCCTCGAGATCCTGGGCGCGCGAATCCTTCCCGTTCGCGTGTCGCTTGGTTTTGCTGCTGTCTGTTTTCATAACTTTATCTTTTTGCGTCTAGCCTTTTCCGGCAATCAAAACGCGCCGATCGCCAAATCCGGCGGCAACGCGGACGATCGTCGCGGGCGCGGCGTGCGATTTTAATCTTTTACATTATAATATTACGAAACAAAAAATAAAACATTAATCAACCCCGCCGCGATTTCGCGCGGATTTCTCGCGGTATTTTTTCAGCAGGTTGCGCCTAACGTTCCTCTCGATCGCGGCGCGCTTTTGCCTCTGGGTGATTTTCTTGACGTGGGTTTTGGCCTTCTTCTTGTAGTTGGGTTGGGGCCTTTGGCGCGCGGCCGCGGCGCGGATCCGCCCGATTTCCGCGCTGACCCGCGGATCCTCGGGCGCGCGCCTTCTCTGCGGCCGCTTGGCGATCGCGTATTTGGCCAGACCGCCGCGGGCGGTGATTTTCAGCGGGATCCACACGATTTCCTTCCGCGCCAGGCGCGCCAGCTGCTTTTCGTCGGCGGGATCGTGCAGCACGTACGACTCCCCTTTCGCGCCGGCCCGCCCCGTGCGCCCGCAGCGGTGGACGTACCACAGATCGTCCTTGGGCAGGTTCCAGGAGATTACGTGCGACACGCCTTCGAAGTCGAGGCCGCGGGCGGCGAGGTCCGTGGTGATCGCGTAAGCGGCCTTCGACGCGCCGATCTGCCTGAGCGCCCGCTTCCGCTCGGACGCGCCCAACCCCCCGTGCAGCGCGACCGCGGGGATGGAGCGTTCCGCGAACCATTCGCGGATCGCGTCCGCGTCGCCGCGGCTGTTGGCGAAAACCAGGCACAGGTACGGCTTGATCGTCGCGGCGATCGCCGCGAGGCTGGCGAATTTGTCGC
>CAZPGT010000068.1:1296-4147 GCA_964586345.1 uncultured Mycoplasmatales bacterium
GTTGGTGACCAGGTAGTGGGACACGTCCGGGTTGGCGCGCAACGACTCGGACTCCGACACGACGCGGGGGTTGCCGACCATTTTTTTCCACCGGGCGGCCGCGGACGCGTGCAGCGTGGCGCTGACGACCGCCTGCGCCGCGCCGTAGATCCCCAGGCGGGAGCGCAAGGCCGACAGCTCGTCCCAGAACGACGCGTCCGCGATCATGTCCGCCTCGTCGTAAACGACGTATTTCAGGCTGCCGCGCAGCCGCAAATTTGCGCCGCCGCGCAACAGCGCGATCAGGCGGCCGGGCGTGGCGACCAGCACGTGCCCCGGGGCGTTTCGCAGCCGTTTGGCCTTCCTTTGGAAGTCGTCCCCGCCCGCCAGCACGCGGACGGTCAGCCTCGGCTCGGCTTCCGCGAAACGCGCCAAGACGCCGCCGATCTGCGCGGCCAGCTCGCGCGTGGGCGCGACGACTATCGCCTGGACGCCGGGCGCGTCCCAGTCGATCCGTTCGGCGATCGGCACGCAGTAAGCCAGCGTCTTGCCCGTGCCCGTGGCGCTGGAGAAGACGACGCTTTCGCCCGCGAGCAGCAGCGGGATGACCTTCTTTTGGATCGGGGTCAGCCCGACGATCCCCATCCGCCTGAGCGCGGCCGACACGAACGGCTTGAATTCCATGGGCTACAGGTCGACGCTCGGGTCGATCCGGAAGATCGCGATCGAATTCGTGTCCGCGATCCTGGTCGTCGTGTACAGCGCGCCCCAGTTGGCGCCCGAAAGCACGACGCGCAGGTAGTCCGACCCGTTGAACGACAGGATGTTCCGGCCGTTGTAGTCCAGGCGCGGGTCCCACCTTTGGTTTTGGAAGTACCACATCAGGTTCGTGTCGTAGGTCAGCTCCAGGTCGCTGCGCACCCAGCGCACCCAGTTCCAGTTATGGTGCTGGATGTTGTTGTACAAGGCGAAAATCCTGCCCGCCCTGTCGACGTACACGATCTTGTAGGAATCCAAATCGTAAAAGAACGCGTGCGGGCGCGGCTTGCCCGCCGCCGAATACCCGCTTTCGGGCACGGGGACGTAGTTTTGGTTTTTGTAGAACCACGACAGCTGCAGGTCGATCAGCTGCGCGATCGGCTTTTGGGGCAAAAGGATGCACGAGTCGCCGCGGGTCTTGTCCAGGACGAGGTAAAGCTCCTCGTACCCGGGCTCGATCCGCGCGAACGGCTTGAGCACGACCCGGTTCGTGGCGATCTCGCGCTGCACGCTGAAGTCCAGCAGCAATTGGTTCTGGATCCGGAAGCAGTCCGCGTGCCCGAACCCGGGCACCTTGGCGAACCGCCATTTCTGGGACGGGTTGTTGACCGTCGCGATCTCGTACGCCAAATCGTACTGGACGTTCGAGCCGACGTACACGGGGATGAGGCTGAGCCCGTACGGCGCGTCGTCGGGGCGCAGCGCCAGGTTGAAGTGCGTGTCGTATATGAAGTCCGGCGCGCGGGCGATCTGCGCCTCGCCCGCTAGCGCGGCGACGTTCTGGTTTTTATCGCGCGAGCGCACGAGCAGATGGAACGTGCCCGTGGCCGACCCGACCAGGTGGACTTTGCTGCCGAACACCTCGCTCAAAATGAACGGGGTCTTGCGGCGGTGGGTCTTCAGCGGCTTTTTGACCAGTTGCCTGTCGAAGTAGCAGACCATCCTCGTTTGGCCGCCCGCGCCGCGCTTGCTGCGCGGCGAGCTTTCGGGCGAGCACGCGAACCCAAGCGACGCGCCGACCCCGCCCGAGGCGTCGGCCTCGGCCAGCTCGGTTGGCAAACTGAGCCGCGACGTGGTCTGCAGCGTGGCGCCCTGCGTGTAAGGCAAGTCGTTCGCGAACGTGTTCGCGTCCACGTAGTTGGGGTTCATGATCTCGGGCTCGTTGATCCGCGGCGTGAAATAGACCGTGTCGGGCTGGTGGCGGATGTGGTCGGGGTTGATGCTGACCGCGTCCATCCGCCACGCGGAGCGCACCCGCTCGCGCGGGATCGGGCCGACGCTGAACCATTCGCGCTGGTACGCGAAGTCGCCCATGATGGCGTCAACGGCGTCGATCGCCGTGTCCATGTCGCCTTGGACGAACTCGACCTGGCCCGTGTGGATCCGCTGCTGGTAGAAGCTGGCGGTGCGCTGCGCGCTGTACACGGTCTCGTCCGCGCGGATCTCGTACAGGTAATACTCGAGCCGGTCGAACGGGTTGACCATCAGCCCGCCGAAGAAGCGGACGCTGGAGTCGGGGGAGTCGGAGGCGGATATGAGCCCGCTGCGGCGCTCTTGGGGGATGTCGTCGCCCAGCGAGTAGCCGAGCACGTGCTCGAAGAAGTCGGGGTTCTGGCCCCAGGGGGTGAACCCGTGCTCGAAAACCTCCTGCGGCGGGCGGGAATCGACGCGGTAAATCAGTTTGGGCGAACCCTGCAAATTGCGGTTTGGCATGTTTTCTTTCTCCTAAATTGCGCTAACGGGCGGGCCGGCGGGACGCGGTCACGCCGGCTTTGCCGCTATCTTTTGGTCTTGATGTTGGGAAACGTCCTCCAGCCCAGGTAGCGGGAACGCTTGCCCAGCTCGATCTCGATCTCGATCAGGCGGTTGTACTTGGCGACGCGTTCGGAGCGCGACATGGACCCGGTCTTGATCTGGCCCGTGCGCATGCCGACCGCCAAATCGGCGATCGTCGTGTCCTCGGTCTCGCCCGAGCGGTGCGACACGACCGGCGCCCACTTGGCCAGCTGCGCGTAACGGATCGTTTTCACGGTCTGGGTCAGCGTGCCGATCTGGTTCGGCTTGATCAGGATGGCGTTGGTCGTCTTGTCCTTGATCCCAAGCAACGTCAGGT
>CAZPGT010000069.1:0-4117 GCA_964586345.1 uncultured Mycoplasmatales bacterium
TTCCCTGTGCCGTAGACTTGGATTCGCAGCGAACGGTCGATTCGCCTTGCGTACGAGGTGATTTCGTTTAAGAACCCGATGTTCTTTTGCTGTTGCGCGAGTCGTCCGACGTAAACGATTTTGTCTCATGTCCCGGGTGCGGCGGATTGCGTAAGAACGGTAGATCCGGGACTGATCGGGAAAACCCGGGTCTTTGCGCCCGTTAATTTGCTCTCGGTCAGATATCGCTTGTCCTTTTCGGAGAAAACGACGATATTCGGGTATTTTAGTCGGTTTTTGACCAAAAGCAATTTGCGCAGGAACGAAGTGAGCCTGGTTCCCTTGATCGTGGGTCAGTCAAAGTGCTGGACGTATATGTATTTGACGCCCTTGACGAACTTTATATGGGTAGAAAAGTTGTTGTCGATGACGACGTCGATCTTTTCGTTTTTGATGAGCTTTCTGGCGATCTTGTCGACTTTGCGCCCGATGAGATAAACCTTGAGATACACCGAAAGGAAGCTTGCGGACTCGTTTAGGCCGAATCGTTGCACGTTGTCGTGGTGCACGTAACGGAAGCGCGGATGGTCGATGTCGTTTCTGTCCTCCTTGGGGGTCTGGCTGAGCTCGAACACCTCGTGCCCCGCGCCCAAAAACGCGTCGATCAGATGACGCGTGTAGGTCTCCATGCCCCCGATCTGCCAGTGGGGATTTGCGTTTACGATGAGGATTTTCTTTTTTTCCATAATCCGCGCAATTTAAGTTAAGATTAGGATATTATTATATATCCCGCAAGCGAATCGGACATCATGAATTTGGGCACCGTTTTGCTCATCGTCACGGTCTTGACGGGCGTTTGCATCGTCTGTGCCAGCCCGTTGATCCACAGAGTCAGGAACTTCGACCCGTTTTGGGCCGGGTTGGGGCTTTTCGTGTTCGCTTACGTTTTCTTCGGCCGCCAGCTGCAATACATGATGGGCCCGTACTCGAACGCGATCGACTCGGGGCGAAGCGTCGCGCTGAGCCGGCTATTGCTTTTGGACCTCTGCCCGTTCTACGCGATTTTCGGATCGTTGGCGCTTTTAGTCAGGAACAAGCAGATCGCCAAGACGATGGCGCCGTTCGGGCTGTTCGGGGCGATGGTGACGATTTTCGGGCAGATCGTCACCGAGGCGAACTCGGTCGCCCCGAACGACTATTGGCAATACGTCTTCGTCGGGGACGATCTGAACCAGCTTTATTTCATGATGCATTACCTTTCGTTCGCGATGGGCCTGGCGGTCCTGTGCTGGACGAAACGGTGGTCGGTCAGGACGTTCGGGCTGATGCACGCGTTCGCGCTGGGCTACTTCGGCTACGTTTTGGTCATGGTCGCGTGCTTGCCCCAAATCGTTTCCAACACGACCGGGGTGCTCGCCGCGGACTGGCTGCCGGGCGGCGAATACTACGGGGTCGGGCTGTTTTTGGGCATGACCGCCTACCCGCCCGTGATGGTGGTCGGGTACGTTCTGTCGTACGTGGCGATTTCCCTGTTTTTCTGGCTGCGGTTCGGCTGCGCGCTGCTTTGGAAAAAATACAAGGCCGGGATCGTCGCCTTGCTGGCAAGGGCCAAAGGGAGGTAGCGCCGTTTTTTGAGCACATTCGCCCAACTTTCTGGCGGTTGGATTATGATTGACTCGTAACCAGTTTACATTGTCGAAGGATAAAGATATGACTAAAAACAAGAAATTCCTCGCTTTCACGCTGGCGGGGTTGGCGTTCGGCGCCGCGGCCGCAACCGCGATCGCCGTGCCGCTGACTTCCGTGGGCGTCAAATCCGAAGAGGGCGCCAACCAGGCTTCGTTCAGGTCCCAGCATCTGCGATTCGATGTGTCCGGGCAAACCCAAAGCCAGATGAAGGCGCGATCCGCGACGGTCGGCACGGAAACGGGCGACAAGTGGTCCAAGACCGTTCCCGCCAAGACCCAAAGCGGCAAAGACGTCAGCGTTTTAGTGACCACGTCGTTCTCGAACGACCGGAAGTTCATGCCGATCCTGGCGTACGACGACGAGCACCAACGCGACTTTTACGGGTACACCCAAAGCCGCAGCGCCAACGACGTGCGCTACATGATTTTCCCTGGATGGTCCAAAACCAACGGCGCGGCCAAGATAGCCAAATGGTCCGTTACCCAATACGAGGCGACCGAGGCGCTCAAGTCAGCGTACCCGGGATTGGCCCAGGCTTCGGTGACCGGCCTGAGCGTGGATCTGACCAGGTTCCTGACGCTGCAGACCGTCGACGACCTGGTCCGGTTCGTCAACGAAAACTCCGTGGCCTACCTCAAATTAGACAACGTGACCGACAAAGCGATCGGGGAACTGTTGGATTTGAGCCGAATGGCGGGCTTGAGAAAGCTCGCGCTCCAAGGCACTTTCGGCGGCATCGACAACATAGCGATGCCCGAAGGGTTATTGGAACTGGAAATCAACTCGCAAAACCTGCACACGGTCGACCCGTTCTCGATCCCGAGATCCGCGGCGCTGATCCACGAACAGGGGTTCGGCGGCTACTTCAGCATGATCGGGTTCAACAACGGCAAGCACGCGGACATGACGGTCCAAGAGCTTCAGGAAGCCGTTAACATCGTTTACGTGCAACGCATCAAGGAACGCGCCTTCCAAGGCCACTTCTCGGGCGGGTACATCTACAACTGGAGCCTAAGGGGCACGAAACTCACTTCCATGAACCAAGTGACCGTCCCGGCGCTGGACGACGGTTCGGGCCGCTTCTACATGGGGCGGGTCGAAATCGACTCCGGCTCGGCGGGAGTGACCGATCCGGCGACCGAGGTGTTGCCCGGAACCGGGATCCCGACCAACGACAGCCAGATCGGCGAATGGTACGATTGGAACCAAGGCAACGGCCTAGGCAGCGTCACCAAGGTGATCGTCAGCGCGATCGACGACGCGCCGCTTCCGTTCAACGTGGTCGTGCAGGAGCTGCTTGGCTTCATCGCCAAATACCCGGGCGCGGCGACGTTCGACATCAGCCGCATCGTCCTTGACGACGGGCACACGCTCAACGACGTGGTGGCCAAGGTCAACGAGGCGTTGATCGACCCGATCACGCAATTGCCGTCCCGCGTGATCCAATTCATCACGGACAAATAGCCGACCTCCGCGCCGCGGGCGCGGCGGAACGGGCTTCCCGGGACTCCCGGGGAGCCCGTTTTTTTGTTCCCGAAATCGGGGGCGTTGTGATACAATCATATCGGTCAGTTATCTATATAGATAACTGGCCTATGAAATAAAAGAAGATTGTTTTTTTCTGTTTACTTCATAACGGTTTCTACTTTGATTGCATAAGGCGGGGATTCGCCCGCGAAGGCGAATCCGCAGCGGCCCGATCCGTTCTGGCCGCAGGCCAAACGCCGATTCATTTTTTTCCAATTCATTTTCATGTCGCCGCCGACCCCGTTCCCCGACGGCGGGACGGGACCGAAGGCGGCGCGACCGCGCACACGACCGCGAGCAATAAACCAACTATTCTTTCGGCAATTCTCTTTTTCGTCCCGGGCACGGGACCAAAAACCTTAACAACTCAATAGTCATACCTATACATCAAATTCCTTCCTAGTTGTATAGCGCCAACGAAAATCATTAATCACGCAGAACCCGCTTTTCGACCACAGAAAGCGGGTTTTGCGTCCGACCGCGGATCATAGGGGTGTAGTTCAACGGCAGAACATCGGTCTTCAAAACCGAGTGCTGTGGGTTCGAGTCCTGCCACCCCTGCCATTATGGAACGCGCCCGGGAACTTGTTCCCGGGCGCTTCTTTATCTGTTTTCGGCCTGCTTGATCACTTCCGTCCAACGCGCCACGAACGTGGCGTGGTCCAGTTCGCCCTTCCACGCGAACGTGTTTTTGACCATTTGGGAATAACGGTCGCGGTCGGACAGCAAGGCGTTGATCTGCCCCGCGATCCTTTTTGGTCCAGCCCTTTTGGGGAACAGCAGCCCGTTGCCGTGCTTGACCAAATTTTGCGCCTCGGCGAAGGTGAACCGGACCGCGACCGGGGTTGCGGACGCCAACGATTCCAGCGCGACGTACCCGACCCCCTCGTACCGCGAGGTGACCAGCGTCAGGGAGCTTTCG
>CAZPGT010000070.1:0-4088 GCA_964586345.1 uncultured Mycoplasmatales bacterium
CGTTGCCCCCGAACATCAAGACGACCCCGTTCATCGCGTACATGTTGCCAAGGTTCGCGACGTATTGCTTCCAAGGCATGACCATTCCGGCCGCGTTGACTGACGAGCTTTGGTTGGCCACGGTGTCCCCGGACGTGTTCTTGTACCACGCCGGGTGGTCTTCCTTGCTGAAAGCCTCGTTCGTCCCGCTTTTCCAGGATTGCGGGAAATTGTTGACCATCTTGCTCGGGTTGACGTTGATGACGTTCACGATGTCGAAGCTTGGGGCCCAATTTCCGGTGCCGAACGAATTCACGCTTTCGCTGATCTGCACCACGGTCGCCTGGTTGGCGTCGCTTGAGGTCATCTGGTTGTACCCGGGCTCGTTCGTCGCGTCGAACGCCTCGCGTTTGTCCGCCGCGGCGTTGGGCACCAAAAGCAGGTACAGGTAGTTGGAGAACGTTCCTTGGTCCTGGACGATTTCGACGACCTTTTTGTTGTTGAACGCCGCGTATTCGCCGTGTTCGGAAGCGATCGCGTTCGGATCGAAGACCCAAAGCACGTTGCCGAACGCGTCGGTGCGCGTCAGCGAGGAAGTGCCCGTCAAGGCGGCGAACCCGCCGTCTTTCATCTGCACGCCGTTGAAATTGTTGTTCACCCAGTGGCGGGTGGCGCCCAGTTTCTGGCCGACCACGTCCGCGGACGAAGTGATCGTCACGGCCTTTCGGTCCATCGCGAAGGCGGGGACCGCGTCGCTTCTGAGCGCGGCGTACATCGAAGCCCCGGCGGCGGCCGCTACGAACGCGCCCGCGCCGCCGATTAGCCAATATTTGAGTTGTCTGTTGATTTTTCTCATTGTGATCGTCCCCCGACTAAGCCGGTCTCTTCGGAGCGCCGCCAGGCGGTTTCGCGGCCGGACGCGGAGCGGCAGGTCGAGTCGGTTTGGTAGGCGCCTTCGGTCCGGAGGAAGCAGGTTTCTTCGCGGCGCGAAGCATTTGCGGCTTCTTCGCGTCTTTGGTTTGCTTGATGATTTTTTGGTAGACGCTGCCGACCGCGACGGTCAACGTGTCGACCTTCTTGTTGCTGGTCGCGAAGCCTTTTTGCATCAT
This sequence comes from uncultured Mycoplasmatales bacterium, assembly GCA_964586345.1. Taxonomy (GTDB): domain Bacteria; phylum Bacillota_I; class Bacilli_A; order Mycoplasmatales; family Mycoplasmoidaceae; genus Mycoplasmoides. The sequence goes on from CAZPGT010000070.1 coordinate 1,089, forward strand.
CTTCTTGTTCTTGTTCGCGGAGATCGCCACAAGCACGCCGACGACCACGAAGATGACCACCAGCACCACCACGCCCGCGGCGATCGTCGGGATTACCCACGGCGCCAAAGTCGCGAACCCGTCGTAACTGAAGCTTGGGATCGCCAGCGCGGCGTTTTGGATGATTTGGCTCGTGTCCCCGGTCGCGTTGGCGCTTAAAGTCGGGTCGACGGCCGCGGATCCGTAATACTTGTCGTTGATGAATTTCAACGCGACCTCGAACGAAACGGTCGAACCGGTCGTTCTGACGTTGTAGATGATCGGTTGCGCGGTCGGCAACCCGGTCACCGGGTCGACCGACCAGCCGCCGCTGTAGTTGACCAACTGGTTGAGCAACGCCGGGTCGGCGACGATTTCGCTAGGGGTGCGGCGCAACAGGTCGGCGTCGGACAAAGTCTGCCTGTCGACCGCGGTCACGGAACCCCAAAGATCGGCGTTGTCTTGGATCGACGAGCTTGCCGCGTTCAGATCGATCGTCTTGCCCAACGCGGTGTTGATCGTGCTGATCGCGTCGTTTTGCTGCAAGAAAATGAAGTTGTCGCCCAGATAAACCAAAGCCTTGGACAAAGTGTTCGGCGCGGAGAGGAAGTAATATTGCGTCAAGGTGAACGCGCCGCCGGATTGCACTTTGACCACGTAACTTGTCGAGGCCTTGTTTGGATCCTGGTAAGTGATTAGTCAGGTGTCGCTGTGGTAATTGACCGAAAGCAATTTGTCGAAATGGTTCAGACTCGAGCTTTCGGTCGTCAGGTTGCCGACGAAATTTTCCACGCCGTTGTCCAAATCGGCGATTGGCACTGCGCCAAAACCGGGGATTTCGGTGAACCTGTAATTGAACGAATAAATGTATCCGCGCAGCACCACGGTTGCGCTGACTTGGTAGTAGCGGTACGTCGTGTTGCTTTGGACGAATTCGACGGTGTTGGTGGTCAGTTCCGGATTGAACGAAATCAGTTTTTGGCTCGCGGTGTTCGTCCATCCGTCCGCTTTGAACGAATCTGCGTCCGTCGTCGGGTTGATGTTCGTCAGGATTCTGCTGAACCCGAAATAATCGTTTCCGGTTTGCGAATACCAGTTTTCGAATCCTTGCGAAACGGTGCCGTGTTCGTCCTGAACGAATTTTGGCGAGTTAACGTCTTGGAGCCAATTCGACGGAACCTGGAAGAATTTGGTGCCGAAATCGAAACGCTGCCATCCGCTTCCGGACCTGAAGCAATTGAACAATGCGAAATTGTTCTCGGTCGTGGAAGTTCCGATCGTGAAGTAGGTGTTCAGATAAATTTTCTTGTTCGCGTCGAACGCCCACGTTCCGCTCGTTGGGACCGGTTCTAACGCCAAGGCCGAAGCCACGTCGCTGGTCATGACCGGGAAAACGGTCATTGATTGGATCGCTGAGAACGGATACGCGAACCAGGCGTGGTTCATGACGTTGTCGTTTCCGGTGGATCCGCCCTGAATGTTGGAAAACTCTTCGAACGAAGCGTTGATGGACGAAGAGCTTACCAAAATACGGTTGTTGTTGTACTTGGCGGAAGCGGACTGATAATTCATCTTTTGGAAATTGTCGTTCTGCACGCCAAGTTTGGAATAGTCGGCGTCGTTGTATTTATCGAACCCGCCCGCGTTCGGATATGGTCTCATCGAAACCTGCTCAGGGGTTCCGTACGTGCCTTTTTGGATTTGTTCGTATGTCGGGGTGCTAGAACCGTCCCCACCTTCTTTAACCCCTTGTCCGTACAGTCTAGCGTTGAAGTCCGTGACGTTTGGTTGCATCATCGCCAAGAAAACGTACGAACGGCTGTCGTTGGCGTTCAGTTGGTTGGTCAACGTGATCGTTTTTGCGCCGCCGACGTACCAAGCGAGCGTTGAGACGAGGTTGTGTTCTTGGAACGGAAGGTAAAAAGCTTTTTTCGGCGCGCCGCCGTTACCACTATTAACACTCACCGTGGGACCGTACATCGCTTCTTTCTGGTCGTTAGATTTGTTGCCGGTCGGGTCGAAGTCGTAGTTGGAATAAAGCAGCGGTTCCGTTTGGTAGGTAGCCGATCCCTCAAGCGTTACTTTGAAATCGTAGAACCAAAAGCTTTGGTAGTTGTTGCCCCCGAAAATCAAAATCATTTTCGATTGGGTCGCCCGGTCGTAAAGATAAACCATGTTATTCAGGTTGCCCAAATAAACCTGGCGCAGCATGTAGTAATCGGTTCCGGTTTGCCCGTCGGAAGGATTGATATCGCTGTTCTTTGTCACTTTGGCGGTTCCGCTCAACAAGTGGTAAATGACCGATTTGGAGTCATCGTTGACGTAAGCGGGTGTGCCGTCTTGCGCAGTGGATCCGCCTTGCTTGGATCGCGTCATCGACAGCGACGAGTTTTGCGCTTCGGTCGCCACTACGTCTTCCACGTAAACGTCTTGCCAGATGTTTTGGCTCGATTTGCTATCGTTGGTTACGGTTGACGCGTTGAGTTTGCCGCCGTTTTGCGTGGAATTGCCGATGCTGGAGTCGGTGTAGGCGGATTTGTTGTTCACTTTGAAATCCGGCAACCCCAACTCGTAGACGTTGCGCTGCTCGAAGCTCGAGCCGGTGTCAAACAGCACGACGACCTTACCGGGATTCGTGACGTCGAACCTAGATCCGGCTTCGTCTCCCCCGGTTTGCTTGCTTACCGTCACGTTGCTGTTGACCAACAGCGCGTAGTAATAGTTCTCGTCCGTGGTGTCAGCGACGATCTGGCGCAAAACGTAGTTGTCGAAGTTGGATCCGAACTCGAAATGGTAAAGGTATTGGAGCTGGTAATTCAGCTTCGCGATTTTCGGCTTCGTGCCCGCGTCGTTCGAGGCGGTGAAGATGAAATTGCCCAGGCTGTCGGTGATTTCGTCCCCGCTAACCTTGCCCTCCGAGACCGTCTGCGACGTTATCTTGATGTTGACGCTGCTTAGCGCCTTCGCTTCGGGTTCCGCGTT
>CAZPGT010000071.1:0-3903 GCA_964586345.1 uncultured Mycoplasmatales bacterium
CGAGTACATCTACCTGAATAGCCTCAAGCCCAAGGAGCGCGACTTCCGGCTGAAGCAGATCTTTAGGCTGAGGCCGCCGATGATCCTTTTGACGTGCTCGTTCAAGGAAGCGGACTTCCTCATAAAGAACAACAAGCGGTTCCAGATCCCGATCGTCCGGAGCGACATGTATTCGAACGACATCGCCTCGTCGATCGGATCGATGGTGTCCGAGAACCTGGCGACCTACGTCACCATGCACGCGGTTTTGCTGGAAGTCTACGGCGAGGGCGTCCTGCTCGTTGGCGAGTCGGGGATCGGCAAGTCCGAGGTCGCCATGGAGATGATCAAGAAAAACCACCTGTTCGTCGCCGACGACGCGGTCGATTTGGCGCGGATCGGGCGCCTGGTGCTTGGCAAGTCGAACCGGATCGCGAAAAACTTCATCGAGATCCGCGGCCTTGGCGTCCTGAACATCGCCAAGATGTACGGGGTGGAGAAAATCAAGTTCTCGACCTCGGTGTCGGTCGTCATCGAGCTCGTGTCCATAACCGAGGGCAACTTCGAGTTCAAGCGGCTGAACGAGTCGACCATGACCGAGATCATCTGCGGCATCAAGATCCCCAAATACGTGCTGCCGATCTCGCCCGGCAGGAAGGTCAGCGACCTCATCGAGAGCGTGGTCATCGACCTGAAGCTCAAGCGCGAGGGATACGACTCGACCAACGAGTTCTTGAAGCAGCGCCAAAAGATCATCGAGGCGGACATCAAGGCCCAAAAGGGCGGGAAGGACGCCAAGAGGTAAGCATGAACATAACCCCGTTCCCCAGCCAGCAGCCGTCGTCGTTCCCGTTCAAGATCGGCGACTTCGAGTTCCATTGGTACGGCATCTTCTTCGCGCTGGGAATCATGTTCGCGATCTTCTTCATCGTCTCCAAACTGCGGTTTTTCTACCGCGTCGAGGACACGCCGTTCTACATCTTCATCTTCATCGCGATCCCGTGCATGATCATCGGCGCCCGGGCGTGGTCGTTCATCATCGGCGACTCGCAGGCGGGGACGACCCCGTTCTTCGATTTCGCCAACGGGATCGCGGGGTTGGCGATCCAGGGCGCGATCGTCTTGTGCACGCTGGTGGGCGTGGTCTGGTTCGGGTTCGTGCTCAGGGCGCCGCGCTACTTCGCGGCCACGAGCAACGAGGTCGTCCGCGACGGCAAGATCACGGAGGAGACGGTCCACCGCAAGATCAGCCTGTGGGTGATCGCCGACGCGATTTTGCCCGCGATCCTGATCGGCCAGGCGATCGGCAGGTGGGGCAATTTCTTCAACCACGAGGTCTACGGGGGGATCGTCCAGACCGCGCAGCTTGGCGCGGACGGGCAGTATTTCGCGGACGCGTCCGGCGCCGCGTTCACGCAGTGGGGCTTTCTGCGGGGCTTCATGCCCGACGTGTGGAACAACATGTGGATCCAGACCGGAAGCGTGGTCGCGTTCCGGACGCCGATTTTCCTCATCGAGTCGTTTTGCAACGTCTGCTGCTTCCTTTTCATCTATTACGGCGCGGAGCACATCAGGGGCTACCGGGCGGGAACGTGCGCGTTCGCCTACTTTTTCGCGACCGGGCTGATCCGCCTGATCATCGAGACGTTCCGCGACGCGGCGTTCCGGTTCCAGACGTCGATAGTGCTTTCCGCGCTGTTTTTGGCCGCCGGGGCGATCGGCGTGGCTTGCTGTTATCTGGTTTTCGTGCCGCTGCGCAAGTACCGCTGCTGGTATTACGTCGGCACGAAGGCCTGGTTCCACTCCGTCGCGGCGATCACTTACCTGTCCGCGGCGATCAAGGCGAAGACGCGCAACGGGCCCAAGCCCGTTTACGCGAACGCGTACCTTGCCATGGACAGGAAACGCAAGCACTCTTACGAGCGCAATTTCTGGGACCAATTCTATTACAACGACAACGTCCCCGTGCCCCCGCACCGAGCCGACTAACGATGGAACAGCAAGGACAAAAAATAGCCGCGGCCGAGCCGCAAAACCCCCAGCAGCGAAGCCGGGTGGACCAATCGATCGTCGACCTGGCGAACGAGAAAGCCAAAAGGAAACGCGGGAGCAAGGCGTGGGACCACGTGAGGAACCACGCGTTCGCCTACGTCAACGTTGTGATTTGGTCGGTTCTGATCGTCGTGGTCGGCGTTTGCATCGGCGCGGGGTTGCAGCTTTTCTAGCCGGGCCGGCCGATTTTCCGTTGCAATTATAAAGTTTTTATTTTATGTGATATAATTTATAAAACTTATATTGAAAATGGATCGAAAAGACAACCGCACATATGGATAATTTCTTGTCCTACCTGACGATTCGCACCGGCAACCAATGGCTCGATTTCAACCTCAACGCCCTGATTCTGGCGTTGGTCATCGTCTTGGTGCCGATCCTGGTCGCGTTCATCATCCCGCTGTTCGAGCATAGGAAAGGCCAGCTGCGATCGACGGTCTACCTTTACGCGTTCACCGCCGGGTTTTTCGTCGTGCTCGGCCTGTTCGGCGAGGCGAACGAGGGCCGCGAGCTCGCCGCGGACGCCGCCGCGGCCGCGGACCCGGGCAATTTCTGGCTCGCGTTCGGCTACCAGGCCGCCGTGCTCCTTCCCGGGGGCATCATCGGCCTGGGCGGCGCGCTGACGTTCAAATACCTCATCAACAAGAAAATGGGCAATTTCCGCTCCGACTCGCTGGTCGACCCGCACGACTCGCACCCGCCGAACCACAACCACCCGCACGTGCACGAGTTCCTGTTCAACAGGCAGAACAGGGCGAAAGCCAACCGGTCGAAGACGACCGCCATATACCTGGTGCTGTCCCACCGTTTGGCCGCGGGGCTTTTCCTTGGATACATCATCAACCAGGTCGTGATGGCCAACTACCAGACCCAAACCCCGGTTAACCCGCCCGGGATCAATCTGGCGTTCTTCGTCGCGTTCTTTTTGCATCTCGTGCCCGAGGAGGCGATCATCTATTACCGGCAGCGCGAGATGGGCGTGAGGCGGTCGCGCTCGATCCTCAACTCGATCCTGATGGTCTTGGTTTTGGTGCCGTTCATCTTCCTGGGCGCGAACATCGGCGCGTTCGTGGTCGACCTGTGGTGGCTGAACGGGATCATCCACGTGGTCGTGGGCGTGCTTTTCACCTTCACCGCGCTGGTCGAGTTTTTCCCCGAAATCGTCCAAGAGGCCAAAAACCAGCGCAAATGGTACATCACGATCCTATGGGTGATCATGGGGATCCTGGCTTGCTTCGCGCTCGTGGCGATCGGCGAATAATGACGAAACGCGCGGGCGGTTGGTGTATAATCGACTTGCCGGGGCCATCCCGCGCGAATCCCAACGGTAATGTGAACGTTAAGAATTAAGATCAACCCGATCGGCATCTTGCTGGCTTTTTTGGTGCAGTTCAAAAAAGTCTACCAAAGCACGATGCTGTCTTTGCGGTTCAAATCAAAGACGATCCGGGACATCCACCTGTACCGGCTGTTCACGGTCTACAGGTACATCGTTTACATCAGCTACCAGTCGCTCATCTGCCTGGTCAGCCTCGTCTTCAACGTCTTGGTCTTCTTCGAATCGCTTTTCTGGCAGATCAAGCTAATCGTCGACGGGCGGAAGAACGACCTGCGCCAGATCAGCTATTTCTGGAACACGCACGCCAAACCCGCCCAGGATTTGCGCAATTGCTCCAACAGCGTTCTGTTCTTCATCAAGAACATCTATTGCAACGCGTGATAGTTTCCTTCGTTTGTTTTAGCGTTTAAAACAGACGGAGAAAACTTCATAGATGAAAAAAACCCTCAACTTCCTGCTTGGCTCGTTCGCGTTGATCGGGGTCACGACCGTGATTCCCGTCACCGTGATCGAGCTGACGAAGAATTCCGCTT
>CAZPGT010000072.1:0-3894 GCA_964586345.1 uncultured Mycoplasmatales bacterium
TGAGCGGCGAAGAGCGTGACCGTCGCCCAGGACGGGGTTTGGTTCGGGGGCGCGGACATAACCGGGAAACTGGACGGCGAGACGATCGGCGGGCTGGCGAGCGAAATCGCCGCGGACGGGCGGATCCGCGCCCTGGCGGTCGAAAGCCAGCGCGAGTTCGCGTCCGGCCACGACGTGGTCATGGACGGCAGGGACATCGGCACGGTCGTTTTGCCGAACGCGCAGCTGAAAATCTATCTGACCGCCAGCCCGCTGCAGCGCGCGCGCCGCCGCGCCGCGGAGCTGGGCGCGGGCGCGGGCGCGTTGCCCCGGCTCGTGGACGAGATCGTCCGTCGCGACGAGCGCGACGCGACGCGCGAGATCGCCCCGTTGGCGAAAGCCGCGGACGCGGTCGAAATCGACAGCTCGGATCTGAGCGCGGAAGAGGTCGCCGACCGCATCGTCGCCTTGTGCGCCCAAAGGAAGTAAAGACATGGTCACCGTCGCGATCGTCGGCCGCCCGAACGTGGGCAAATCGACGCTGTTCAACCGTTTGGTCAGGCAGAGAATCGCAATCACCGACGACGCCCCGGGAGTGACCCGCGATCGGATTTTCGGCGAGGTCGAGTGGCTCGCGAAAAAATTCAGGATCATCGACACGGGCGGCCTGACCGGGGCCAAGAGCTCTTTGCAAAAGGACATCGAGGAACAAATCTCCGTCGCGCTGAGCGAGGCGCAGATCGTCCTGTTCCTTTGCTCGTACCGGGACGGGGTGAACAGCGACGATCTGTACGCCTCCCGGCTGATCAAAAAGTGCAAAAACAAAATCGTGCTGTTCGCCTTGAACAAAGCCGAGGGCGCGGACGCGGCCAAAATCGACTACGCGCCGTTTTACGCGCTTGGCTTCGGCACCCCGATGCTGATTTCCGCGGAGCACGGCGTTGGCATCGGCGACCTTTTGGACAGAATCATCAGCGTGTCCCGGTTCGCGCCCGCGCCGGACGCGGGCGGACAGCCCGAGGCGGTCATTTGCGTGATCGGCAAGCCGAACGTGGGCAAATCGTCGCTGCTGAACGCGCTTTTGAACGAAAACCGCGTGCTCGTGTCCGAGGTCGCCGGGACGACCCGGGACGCGATCGACGAGACGTTCGCGTTCGAGGGCAAGCTTTACAAGGCGATCGACACGGCGGGCATCAGGCGGAAGGGCAAAATCGACTCGCGGATCGAAAAATACGCCTTGGCCAAGACCAAGGCGGCGATCGGCCGCAGCCAATTCGTTTTGCTGATGATCGACGCGACCAAAGAGATCACCGAGCAGGACGAGGTAATCGGCGGGTTGGCTTACGAGGCGTTGGTGCCGACGATCATCGTGGTCAACAAGTGGGACGCGGTCGAGGGCAAGAACGAGCGCACGATGAACGAGTTCGCCGCGGCGATCCGGGCCCGGTTCAAGTACCTGGCGTGGGCGCCGATCGTTTTCGTCAGCGCGAAGCACAGGAAGCGGCTGCACACGATTTTCGCGGCGATCGGCGCTATTAAGCGGCAAATGGAAAAGAAGGTGTCGGTTTCGCTTCTGAACGACGTGATCGCGCAGGCGCAGGCGGCCAACCAGGCGCCGATTTTCAACGGCGACCGGCTCAAGGTCACGTACGCGACGCAGGCCAAGGGCCAGGCGCCGACCTTCGTGCTGTTTTGCAACAACCCCAAATACGCGCACTTCTCGTACGCCAGGTACCTAGAAAAGAAGATCCGCGAGGCGTTCGGGTTCGCCAACACGCCCGTGACGCTTTATTTCAAATCCAAGAACGCGCGCAGCCGCGGCATGGATTCGTCCGTGAGGTTCAAGCAGGAAGGGCACGGCGGCGAATAGGGCCTATTCGCCGAACCTGGGGATCGACACGACCGCGCTCGCGCTGATCCAGTCCGCGATCGCCTTTTTCGTCTTCTGGGCGCGTTTTTCCATCCAGCGCACGAGCGCCGCGAGCAATTCGTCGTACCTTTTGTAGTTCATGCGCGAGCCCGCCGTCCACGGGAAGTGGTACCCGAACGAATTCAGGATCAGGACCAGGAAGGCCAGGCTGAACCGCTTGTTGCCGTTGCCGAAGCAATGGCCCATCAGGCAGCACGTGAAGATTTCAGCGACGTAGCGCAGGATCGGCCAATTGCGCGCGCTGGCGCAATACGTCTTGGACCAGACGATCGACTCGACCCGCCGCTTGGAGTCCGCGAGCACGACCACCTGCTCCTCGGACAGGACCGACGCGACCTGGATCGCGTGGTCGATCCATTTGCTGATTTCCGCGACCAGCGCCTCGTTCGGATCGAGCAGAATCCATTCCAGGTCGACCCGCAGCGTCTCGTTGGTCTTTTTGCTGCGAAACCACGCCCGCCCGCGGGCGTCGCGCGAGTACAGCGAGTTTTTGTTGCGCTCCCAGAAAACGAGGTAGGGATCGTCGCCGGGGAAGACGCAGAACGTTTTCTTCAGGTTCGGCATCGCCTACTTTTTCGCCAGCTCGGTGAAAACCCGCTTGATTTCCTTCGCGTCCTCGTTTTCGTAGAACGCGTCCCGCTTGATCGCCTCCAGTTCCTTCCGCGTCAGGCTCAGCCGCCGCTTCCGGGATCGCCTCATTTGCGGGTACTTGGTCCCGGCCGCCTCGCCAGCGGGCCTAATCTTCCTCATAAAGCCGCTCGTATCCGCGCGCGTACTGTCTGAAATCGGCGTTCATGGTGATCGCAAGGGCCTCAAGCAACGGGAAGTGGAAGTCGAGCATCTGCGCGAAGTTGCGCGCCCGCGACCCGCGCCCCGGGCGCGAGAACCGGTCGGCCATCTGCCCGATTTCCTTGAGCAACTGCTCTTTGAGGAAAACGTCGTCGCCGTACCATTCGCTTTCAAGCAGCATCGGCGCGTCCTCGTCCTCGTAGACGATCCTGGTGTGCTTTTCGCGCTCGAAAAGCCTGTTCCAGTTTTCCCGCAGCACGGCGAAATCGACCCGGCGCAGATCCGCGGTCAGCCTCGATTTGAACGCGGCGATGTTTTTGTCGTGGTTCATGGTGAAGTCCAAGTTTTTTAAATTATACTTTCACATATGGGCGAACGCATCATTTTCCACATCGATTTGGACGCGTTTTTCGCGGCTGTAGAGCAACGCGCCAACCCGAACCTGAGAAACCAACCGCTGATCGTCGTCGGGCGCCACCGCCGGTCGGTGGTTTCTTGCGCCAACTATCCCGCGCGCGAGCACGGCATCCGCGCCGCCATGCCCGTGTACAGGGCGCTTGAGAAGCTGCCGACGGTCAAGATGGTCAACGTGAACATGCCCGCGTACGAGCGGGCATCGGCCGAATTCAAGGAGTATTTGGCGAGAAACGTTTCGGACCGGCTCGAGGATTTCTCGATCGACGAGTGCTTTTTGGACGTCAGCCATTGCGTGCGCGGGTTCGCGGAAGCCGTCGAGCTCGCGAAGCAGGTCCAAGGCGAAATCGAGGCGAGATTGGGCCTGAGCGCATCGATCGGGATCAGCTGCAACAAATTCTTGGCGAAGATGGCTACAGACATGAAAAAACCCAAGGGGATCACCCTGCTGCTGCCAGGCGACGTGAGTCGGGCCGTGTGGCCGCTTGGCATCGAAAGGATGCTATGGGTCGGGTCGGCCGCGAAAAGGAAACTAAACGATCTGGGCATCAAGACGATCGGCGATCTCGCCAATTTCAGCGACCTGGCGCTCCTGAAACCGGTTTTCGGCAAGAACGCCGCGGGCTTCGTGCGGAACGCGTGGGGATACGGCGACGATTTCGTCGATCCCAGCGACCCGCTTTCAAAAAGCATCAGCATCAGCAAAACGCTGTTCGAGAACACCGACGACGCCGACGATCTGGTCAAGGAGGTAGTTTGGGTGTGCAAGGAACTGTACGCGA
>CAZPGT010000073.1:0-3789 GCA_964586345.1 uncultured Mycoplasmatales bacterium
CAACCAGCAGGTGACAGGCGACTCGACGACGGGCGAGGACGGAACTAACGGCGCGACCAAACTCGTCAAATCGATGGTGATGCCGTACAAACAGTACGTCACGAACCTTGGGAACATGTTCGCCAAGGACGGGATTGTCTATATGTTCGGGGGTAACGGGTCGCTGTTCAACGACCCCGAGGCGCTGAGCATCGGGATGTGGAAGCTGGACTTCAACGCGCCAACGCTCAACGGCGCGAACGACCACGTCGGCATCCCGTACGCCTATCTGCTAAGATATCTGAGCTACGGCACCAACGAGTTCGGTTTGGCGGCCAACCCGATCGACCCGTCGATCACCCAGGGCGCGAACCAGCGGTGGAACCAGTCGTTCGCGCCGATTGGGCAGACGGACGCTTACACCTACGTGCCGCGGATCGCCGTGGGCGGCGCGCAGACCAACGTCCGCGGCGCGCCGACCTACGTCTATCTGGCCGGGGCGATCACGGTCGGCCAGGTCAAGAACGCGCAATACCACGACGGCAAGAAAAACGGGGACGGAACAAACAACAACCCGACCGCCCCTGGCACCATACAAGAACGGCGCTCGCTGCAGTTGAACGGCGCGAACACGGTCAACCTGCCGAAGGCGATCGAGGCCAACTCGATCGATCCGGCGATGCTTTTCGGGACCGCGTTCAGCGTCGACGAGCTGGCGAAAATCCCGCTCACTTCCGGTTCGCCGCAAAGCGAAACCTTCGCGAACGTCTTGGCGTTCCCGGGGTATTTCGACGTCGGCGCGACGATGGCGACCGCGTCTTCGCTTGGGACGTACTTCTCGTTCGACGGCAAAAACCACAACAACGGTTCATCCGCGGATGTAACCAATGATCAAAAATACAATGGGTTGAACAAAGAAAGAAAACCGAACGCCGAACCCTACTACCCCGACAATAACCACGGCCGTTGGTACTTTTCGACCGATTACGGCGACTTGTTCTCTGAAGCGTATCAAATCGGCGAAGTTTTCGATTTGTCGCTCTACAACAACACGTCCACCAACCTGATGTCTTATTCGTACACGTTGAGCCTGACGATCGAAAACGCGGCGAACTACTACTACCCGACCCTGGCTTACGGATACTCGCTCAAATCGCTTGGGGGACTGACCAAGGTGCGGATGCAAAAATCAGAAGCCAACCCGACAACCGACCCGCACGTTTACGGGTACGCGATGCAGGTCGGCGCGGCGATCGTCTACCTGAACGAGCCAAGCGACGATTACCAGTCGCTCGCGTTCCACGGCGTTTCGTCCGTGACGATCGGCGACAGCGCCCTAATCGGCGATCCGAAATACGGGAACCTGGGCAGCTACCCGTTCACGCAATACGGCGGCAAACCGGTCGCGTTCTCGGGAACGATTTACCCGGCCATCGACAACGTCGCGATCAATCTCGGCCTGGGCGTTTTCGTCGCGGGGATCAAAGACTGGAACGACACGGTGCCGACGATCGCCAGCGCGTACAAGATCAGCGAGGACCCGTACCAGCAGCAGCCCCAAGCGACGCAACCCGCAAAGCTGTCGCCGAAACTGCCGTGGAACCAGTTCGTCAACCTGGCGTCGTCGCAAAACGGCTCGACCGTTGGCAGCCTGTGGTCGGGCGACGACGCCACCGCGCCGCAAGAAAACGACAAATTCGTCATCACCAAGCAGCCGCAGATCAGCGAATACTACGGCCCCGACCTGTGGACGAACGGGCTTTATCTGAACCACTACACGACCGACGGGGGCAACACCGTCCTCAAAAAGGGCAGCGGCTCCAAGAAGGTGTGGTTCGAACTCACCGACCAAACCCAAATCGACTGGAGTTTCGGCACAAACGGGACGATCGACGAGGTCAAATACTACGCGCAGGCCGAATACTCGACCAATTCGGGCATCGACTTCAACGCGCTTTTGGACTCGCGGACCAAATCCGCGGACCAGACGATCGCCACGACCGGGGATCTGTTCTACGGCCAGTACCGCCCGACGGCCGGACAGGCCCAAACCGGCGGCGAGGGCATCGCGTACCGGTTCGCTGTCCAGACCAACTACGACTTCCAATACCAGACCACGACCCTGGAGCGCCACAACATCCTGGGTTCTGGAACGTTCAAGCCCGACGGCGAGATCCAACCCGCCGTGTGGCGCATCAACATCTGGGACGCGATCGTCCAGGTGGACATGCCCCAGTTCTCGGGCCCAGTGACGATCGTCCGGCCCGAGCACGTGGGCAAAATCTTCAACGTCGACGTGGCCCCGACCCACTCCTACTCGACCGGGCCGCACGGCCAGACGATTCTGATCGCGACCGACGTCAACAACCAGTTCGGCAGCGTCGTTCTGACCGCCTACTCGTGGAACAGCCTAATCGACAGATACGAATACACCCCAATGACAAACTCAGAGTTCCCGTACCAAATCAACCAGCTCGCGTTCGCGGGCAGCGACTCCAACTACTGGCTGACGGTGATCATCATCGTGGCCAGCGTGTGCGCGGCGATCATCATCGGCTTGATCGTCGCGGTGATCGTGTTGAACGCCAAGCGGCGCAAACACCTGGAACTCAAGGACAACCTGGCGAACGTGACGCTGGCGAACAACGCCCCGGCGCGGCCGGCGACCAAGCCGACGCTGCCGCCGAGGCGCCCCGCCAAAATCCCTTCGCGCCCCGCCCTGATCGGGCGGAAGGCGCGCTAGGCATCCGCCGACAAACTTTTTAGGGAAACCACGGCGCCCCGCGCGCGCCGTGGTTTTTTCATTGCCGTTTTTTGGTTTTGCTATAATTAGTAGAACTAGGGCGAACCAAGCGAGACGGAACGTCCGAAGCCGTTTTCGACTCGGCGGTCGTCGCCCGGTTTTTCGGGCAAATGCGTCCCGAAAGTTTTTTGGTCCCGACGTGCGGACGCGCGCGAAATGTCGGCCATTCGAACGAAGAGAAAAAAAGGGATTGCATGAAAAAACTCAGATTCAACCATAAGCTTGCCGCCGCGGGCCTGATCGCCGCGGGCGTCCTGGCGGCGACCGGGGCGGGGATCGCGCTTTCAAGCGCGGGCGGCGTGGCCTTCGCGGGCAAGGCCGCGCGGATCGCCAACAAAATCAGCACGCCCGAGTTGGTGGGCACCAAGGTCGGGCCGATCCGCCATTGGCAAAACAACAGCTTCAACGGGATCGAGGTGCGCAACGGCGGGTTCTTCAGCCTGACCGGGACGGCCGACGCGACGCGGACGGACGCGTTCGGCAACGTCCTGTACGAATTCAACGTCGCCGCGCTGGGATCCGACTATCCCGAGTTGGCCGGCAAGAAAGTGGTCGAGATCGCCCAGGACGAGGGTTCTGACCCCAACGTTCTGTACCTGCTGCTGGTCCCAAATGGCGTGTTGGACTCCGGCGGCGACACGGATCCGGAAGATCCTTTCGGGTACAACGATTTGCTTGGCAACAACAAGGCCAACCAGGCGACCGTGGTGCGGATCGTCGAGGAGACCGTGTCCGACAACACGAGCACCTGGACGCCTGGTTTCGTCGTCATGGGGACGATCAGCGTCAACCCGCGGAAGATGGTCGAGAATTTCCCCGCGCAATGGGCGAACAACGCGTCGTTCTTCTCCCCGACCGACCACCCTTCATGGTACGTAGCGGACAAAGGTGCGAAAGTCAGCAACACCACTTCCAATAACCAAGTCGCGACCGACTCGTCCACGGGCATGGAAAACGGCGCGACCAAACTCGTCAAATCGATGGTGATGCCGTACAAACAGTACGTC
>CAZPGT010000074.1:0-3461 GCA_964586345.1 uncultured Mycoplasmatales bacterium
TCGCGGCGCGGAAACGGCGTTTCGCGCCGCTAATATTATATAGGAAAGAAGCGCCGCGCGCGTTTTATTTCTGGTTCAGTTGGGCGGCCTCGTCCGCCCCGTTACCCCAAATCTGGTCGGTTTGGAAAGTCAGGGCGACGCCAAACGCGTCGCCCGAATACGTCTCGCCGGATTTGAGAGGTTGGTCGTCCTTGGTCAGCTCGGCGGCGGACGTCCCGTCCAGCCCCAAAGTGAATTTGCCCCCGCGGAACGCCACCGGCGGCACGGTGTCCATCCAATACGTGAAATCGCGGACGTCGCCTTCGACTGCGCAACCGTAGTGGCGCAGATCGATTCGGCCCTCCGCGCTGATCCAACCGCCCAGGTTGTCGTAAGGCTCGAAAAGCGCCTTTTCGACGTTCGAGCCGACGAATTCGATTCTGTCGTAAACCTTCCCGAAGACGGTCGCCGGCTCGGAAGAGACCAAAACGTCGGATCCGACCCGGGTCAGTTTCGCGGAATTGTCCGCGTCGCCTCATGGCGCGGCGAAACTGAACTTGTCCTGCGCCCCGAACGCGATTCTGTCGTTGAAGCTGTCGACGTGAAACCTTAAGGGGTAGGTGGCCCCGTCGATGGCGATCGTCCCGTAGCCGCCGTCCAGGTTCAGCGCCGGGTTCCTCAAAGTGATGCCGTTGCGCGAATCGGTGAGCCAATTGTAACTTTGGAAAATTGCTCCCACCTGGTCCGGCCTCGAGCATCCGATCGAGCATCCGGGCATGGTCGATCCGAAGCAAGGCAAGGCCGCGCAATTGAAAACCGCGAAAATAAACCTTTTGAGCCATCGGAAGCGTTTTTCATCTCTTCCCCTCGAATTCCGCGGGAGGTTTTCGGCGAAAAACTTAAGAATCTGGCGTTTGCCGCCCGTTTTCGTTCTATAAAAACCGCTGCCGCGGCGAAACGAAGGCAAGCGATGCGAAAACCGCCAACGATGGTTTTCTCGATTTTTCCAAACCAAATTTCCTAGAAATCGCTGTAAACGAGGCTTAGGTTGACCTTGGCGTTGGGCGCGTAGCCCCAAATGCTGTCCGCGGCGAAAGTCAAGGTGGCGTTCGGGCCGCTGCCGTCGTACGTCCCGCTCGCGACCCACGAAGCCGCTGCGTCTTCTTCGAAAGCCGCCTTGAACGTCAAATCGCTTCCGAAACTGAACAATCCGGTGTAGCCCGCGTAAGCGGATAGGTAAAAGCGGTGGACGTTGCGGTAAACGTTAAAATCGTCGGAAATGAGCAATTCCATTTTGCCGTCGTCGCTGCGCCACATTTTGTGGCGCTGCACGAATTCGTACGGCTTGAACTGATTCATGTCGACGTTGGACGCGATCAACTCGATTCGCTCGTAGACCCGACCAAAAATCGTCGCCGGTTTGGTCGAGCGCAAGACGTTTGGCTCGACGTATTCCAAAAAAACGGTGTTCGACACGCCGTCCTCGGTCGGCGGGAACCCGAATTCCTGTTTCGTGTCCAAAATGAGCACGCCGTCGCCGAACCAAAAATGGATCGGGTATTCGACGCCGTCGATCGCGATCGTCCCGTACCCCTCTTTGTGGTACGACGGGTTTTTGAGCACGATGCCGTTTTCGGCGTCGACAACGTAATTATAATGCAAGTGCACCCTTGAGGTTCTGACGGTTTGGCCGCCGCATCCGACGAAAAAGGAGCTCGCCCCGGCGAAAGCCGGAAGAAGCAACGCGCCCAAGGCGAACGTGCCTTGGACCAAACGTTTGAATTTTTTAAATCGTTTTTTTGCTTACGTCGTTAACCATGGTGCCTCCCTCTCCCTGCTTTTAATTTCACCGATCCGGTCTGTCGGCGCGTCCCTTGCCGCGAAAAGGCGCGAGCGCTTTCGCCCCGCTAGGCCCCGGTCGGGGTCGGGGTCGATCTCGGAACCAATTCGAGATTGACCTTCGCGTCCTGCGGGTATCCCCAAATTTGGTCTTGCGCGAACGTCAAGGTGGCCGCGTACCCGACGCCCTCGCATGTCCCGTTGGCGACGACCGGAGGGTAATCGCTTCCCCTTCCGGCGGACGCCTCGAACGTCAAGTCCGGCTTTAGGCGAAAAGTCGCCGAATGGGGGCCGAATGGCGAATCGAACGAATGGACGTTGGAATAGACGTCCGAATCGGAATAGAACAATTCCAACTTTCCGTCCGCGCTCCTTCACGACCTGTGTTCCACGAATTCGTAAGGTTTGAACTGGTTCGCGCCGACGTTCGACGCGACCAGCTCGATGCGCTCGTAGGCCCGCCCGAAAATCGTCGCCGTCTCGGTCGAGCGCAGGACGTTGGGCCCTTCGTACCGTAAAAAAAACCTGTTCGCGTAGGCATCGCCGCCCGCGGGAAAGCCGAATTCGTCCTTTGTCTCGAGCCAAAGCTCCACCGAGCCCTGGGTGTTGAAATAAAAATAAATCGGGTAGTCGGCATCGTCGATCGTCATCGAACCGTATCCCCAACCCAGATAGGAGGTGTTTTTCAAGACGATTTTGTTACTTAAATCCGTGAAAAGATTGAATTTCGTGACTATTCCGTCCGTGGGATCCGAACAACTCGAAAAGGCGCCGGAACCTATGAAAGAAAAGCAAAACAAGGTCCCGAGCGCAAAAACGTTCGCGGCGAACCGTCTTAGCCTTTTGGGTGCTTTTTTTGCGTTTAAGCTGGTTCTCATTTTCGACCCCTTTCGTTCCGTGAAACGTTGCGGACCGGCCCGCGCCTCGCGTCGCTAAACGCCAAGGCGGCATCCGGCGACGGGGCCAAATGCCCGGATTATGGCTACGTTGCGTCCGGGCCCGGCCTGGCGATCCCGCGAAAATGGCGGTTCGTGCGGCCAACCAAACGAAGGCGCCCGGCGGCCGCTTTTAAGGATGCCTCGCGCAAGCGAGGCAAAGGCGAATGCACTTCATGCATCAGATTCAACTGGTCTTGCAATCAAGAACAAAGTTCTTTTTTTTCAGTCTGTGTTCGATAAACCAAAACGATTTATACGGTTCAAATTCTAAATTAAAACGGTTGGGAAAGCAAATTTTTCAGACGGTTTGTAAAATCCAAACAAAGCGCTTTTCCGCATGATAAAATGAGACGCCCGGCTCAATCAAAAAAACGCGTCGGGGACGTTTATTGCCAAAACGCGTCTTTTCGGATGTTCGCCCAATCATCACAGAACGAAGTTCTGGGGAAATCGCGATTATGGGAAGCGCACGGTACGCGACCGCCAACCCCGCCGGGTTCTCTCTCCCTAGGCGCCACGCGGTCGAACCGAACCAAGACCCGCGCGCCCCCTTGCAAACCCAGAAATTTCGCGCCGCTAGGCGAAAACCGCCATAAATGTTGCGCGCTAGCGGACAAAATATTATCATTAATTGGTTTCAGATTAACCCACGAAATGAATTCAATTGCATGTGCGTTTTCACAATAATCATCCCGACTTACAACA
>CAZPGT010000075.1:0-964 GCA_964586345.1 uncultured Mycoplasmatales bacterium
GATCCCGCCTTGGTGCAACTGAGCGGAACCGTGATTCCCGCCGCCAACGCCGCGGAAAAACCCAAAGAAGCGACTAGCAGGCGGGCCGCCAGTTTTTTGTTTTGTTTTGTCATGGTTTCTCTTGTCTGAACTAAACCGTTAGCTTTTTTTTGAATGATCGGATTTGCTTTAAGTCTTCGAAAAACGTCCGCGAAACGTTGGCGCGGCCTAGTTTCGCAACGTTAAGGTTATTATACTTGCCCAAAGAGGCGAAAGCGGCGAAATTTGCCTTTCCGAACAAGCCGTGGCGCAAAAAGAGCCGGCCGAACCCGTTTCGGCCGACTCCGTTGCCTTGGGCGTTTCGCCTTATTTAAGCGAGAATGCCCTTGGGGATCGCGATGGTGCGCCCCACGGTCTGCGTCCCGGTGCTTGGCGGCGTGGACGCGACCGTCTTGATCGGGGTCGGGGTCGCTTTGAAGTTGCCCATGACAAAGCCCCAGAAGCTTTGTCCCTCTCCGCTTCTGTAGAATCCGTTGAGGATGACCACGGAAGCTACCTGGGACAGCGTTTCTACCTTCTTGACCGACGTTTGCGAACCGTTTTCTGGCAGTGCCGAACGGATGGCTTCCAAAACCGTTCCGCTGGAAGCGACCGCGATGTGCCCGTTCGGGTTTGCCGAATCCGCGCCGTCGAAAGTCACGTCTATGTCGTTGCTTAGCCCCATCAGCGAAGAACCGAAGTAAACGAGGATCGTGCTGACTTTGGCGTTGCTTCCCGTGCTCTTGGTTTCGATCTTGATCGCGTAGTTCAGCCAATCCCCGACTTCGGTCAGTCCGTTGTTTTCCATTTGGACCGACGCGGGATCGTTCTGCCCGAACGCGAACGCCTCGGCGCGGTTTGCGCCCGTGGCCGCGAAGGTAATTGTCGTGTCCGTGTCCTTGATGGCGTTTTTAAGGTCCGTAGAGTCTGTGAACATTAAGCCCGA
>CAZPGT010000075.1:974-3343 GCA_964586345.1 uncultured Mycoplasmatales bacterium
GTCAAACAAGCAGGCGTTCCTGTTGGCGCTGGAGTTGCTATGATGGACGTATTCGTCCTTCAATTCCAAATCGATGTTGTCGCCGACGAAGTCCGCGATGAGCGCTTTGTCCGCAAGAATGTTGTCTTGGATCCTTTGCTGCGTCACTTTGACGTGCCTTTCCCACGCCTGCAGCTTTTGCTCGTTGGACTTGTCGACCAAATTGATCGCCTCGTGGTGCGCGTCGCGGTCGGTTTGGTTGAAGCAAAGGTCCTTCCAGAACGAATCGAACGCGGTTCGGTCGATTAGGCGCGACGCGTCGATCCATTCGCCGGTTTTCAATTCGACTTTGTTTGTGTTCGCTATCGTCGCGGGCGAATCCGCGATCGACAGATGGCTGCCTTCGCCGAGTTTGATTTTGGGCGTCACCGTCAAAATGTCTTTGCCCGGGGCGAAAATGTCGTGCACCGTCGCGTCGAACGTGAAATCGGTTATGTTCAGGTGCAGTTCGTAGGTTTTGGTCGGTTCAGCCAATCCCGTTCCGCTGAAAACGAACGTGGTCCCCGGGGATCCGTAATAGAGCGGATGGGTCGAAGGGGTCGCGACGACCTGGGCCAGCGCGTTGGGGATTTCTGGCGAAGCGGTTTCCGCGGAGGCGGGCGGTTTCTGGTTGTCTTTGATCCACGCCATCACGCTCGACGCCGCCGTTTCCTCGGGGCTAGCCGTTGTTTCGTACAGATCGGCTTTCAGGTAGGCGTCGTTGTCCGCGTCGATCGAACTCATCGCCTGGTTCCACCAGTTGCGGCCGAACCCGCTAGTCTCGATTTGCGCCTTGTAGGCGGAGATTATGCCTTGGACCGAGTTTTCCGTTTCTTTGGCGTTCTTGATGATTTGCGAATAGAACGGCGCGAAATCCTTGAACAGCGAGTTTGGCAGCTCGATGTTCACGTCGTCCTTGAATTCGTAGGTCGTCGTGTCGCTTGGGTTTATGTCGATCGGCCTTGTGACCACGAGCCTTGCCTTTTGGGTGTTCGTGGAGAAGTGCCCGCCGCTTTCTGGCGCGCCGATCGCCCAATCGTGGGTCAAAACCGGCATTCCCGCGTCGCTGTAGGTGATTCTCAGGCTGGTGGTCGGGATGTACAGTTCGTACTTCAGCAATTCGAGATCGAACAGGCTTTCCGTGTACGTCCACATCGGGACGTTGTTGTTCGCTTTCGTTATGTCGAAATAATTGTTCCATGTCGAGCTGCGCTTAAACGCGCCGGTCTGCCCGTCGGTGTTCGTGAGCTTGATCGCCTTGGCCCTTGATCTCATTTCCGCGATCAGATCCGCGGTCGGTTTCAGTCTGGCGTTTTGCCCCGAGATCTGCGTCGGGTCGCCCAAACCCTTTTCGAGCATGGCGATGAGTTCGGCGACGAACGTGTCCGTCGTCACGATGTCCTCGGGCTGGCTGGTCACGGGCACCGGGTTGATTTGGGGCACCTGCGGTATGTTCCCGAAATGGTCTTTGTCGGTAGGATACTGCGGAAGCGTCTTGCGCCCCAGCGCCTCGATGTAATA
The DNA here is from genome assembly GCA_964586345.1 of uncultured Mycoplasmatales bacterium. GTDB lineage: Bacteria > Bacillota_I > Bacilli_A > Mycoplasmatales > Mycoplasmoidaceae > Mycoplasmoides. Next base: position 2,514 of record CAZPGT010000075.1, read on the forward strand.
CGAATACAGGCTCCACGCCTTGTCTTGGTCCTGGCTGAGCAACTCGTTCGCCGCCGCGTATTCGGACGTTTGGGTCGGGTTGGAGGCTCCCGGGGAGTTGCTTCCGGAACCGCCGGTTCCCCCGCCCGGATCGTTGGGGTTGTTTTGGCTTGGCGCGTTCTGCGTTCCGCCAGATCCCGCCTTGGTGCAACTGAGCGGAACCGTGATTCCCGCCGCCAACGCCGCGGCGAAACCCAATGAAGCCGCCAACAGCCGGGTGGTTAATTTCTTGTTGTGTTTTTTCATGTTCTTTTCTACGGAAACTAAATACGATGAAACGGTTTGAACGCGTTTTTTGATTTTCGCTTCAAACGTTGAAGGTTCAAGAACGCCTTCGTCATTGCGCGCGCAACGATCGGCGTTCTTTCATTATATAAAAACCCGGTAACTTTTTTGATTTTAAGAAAGGATGCGATTAATCGATGTTCGTTGATTAGTGCTAACAAAAAACCGGGCGGAAGTCCGTCCGGTTTTTGATATAACTAACTGTCGCTTAAGCAAAAATTCCCTTCGGGATGGTGATTGTGCGGCCTTCGATTGTGGGCGGTGTGTCTGGGGCGTTAGCAACCACTGAAGGAGAAGAAGCTGCTTCAACGACTTTGAAATTGCCCAAAATGAACCCTCACATGTTTATGCTATTACCATTAACCGAAAGCTTGTTAAGAATGATTATCGAAGGAACCGTCGTCAACGTTTTAGCCCTTTGAGCTGGGGTTAGATTGTTATTTGACGCCGTGGATCTAATGGCGTCCAGGGACGTCCCTTTCGATTTGATTGCGATGTGCCCGTTC
>CAZPGT010000076.1:0-3177 GCA_964586345.1 uncultured Mycoplasmatales bacterium
CGTTCTCGGCGAGTATTGTGCTTAACGCGAGCGGGTGCATCAGCCGGCGCGTTTTTGGGTAATAGAAGCGGTGGCGCAGCGACGGCACGCCGAAATGGAAGTCGGCGACCTCGCCGTAGCCCAGCTTCGTCACGACCTGGCGCAGGTGCCCGGTCTTGTTCAAAAGCGGGCTCAGCAGCGCCGAGGTCGCGAAGTCCGCGTGCAACAGCAGGTTGGCGTTTGGCTTGAAGCGTTTGAAGAAATCGATCACGTTCTCGACGACCGTCCGCGGGTAGTCCGCGAAAGCCATCCGGTTGACCCAAAAAGCGAAAACCGTCCCGGGCCCGTCCACGCGGGCGTACGCTTGGGCGATCGCGCCGTAGACCCGCGGGTCGTAGAACACCGCGGGCTCCATGAGCACGTGCGCGACCACGGTCTGGCCCGGAGCGGCGTTCGCCTTGAACGCCTCGTGCATCCGCACGTTCGCGTCCAAGATGGCCTGCAGATCCGCCCCGTCGATCGCGAAATACGGGCTGCACGCGTATTTGGGCCGGGGCGGGAACGCGCCGAACCCGAACGCGCGCCGCAGCCTTCCGTCGCCGAACTCGGTGATCCTAGCGTAAAGCCTGTCTTGCAGCGCGGCGGTTTTCTTCGCCACCCCGGCCACGAACGCGGGGTCGGACGCCAACCGCAGCTTCTGGGTCTTGTCCAACCCGACCGTGTCCGCGCCGAAAATCGCCGCGGACACCGCGTCCTTCCCGATCCCCTCGCGCCATTCGTGCCACGGCGCGCGGTCGGTCGGGATCGGCTTGAGCCACAGGAACGTGTTCGGGTCGATGATGCTGTCCAAATCCCCGACCTGCCTCACGTGCGGGCACCGCTCCAGCTCGTTCGCGGAAAAGTGGAAGCTGAACGGGCGCTTGGCCTTGCGCAGGGCCCGGACGACGAAAAACGGGCAGTTCGCCCCGTATTTGTACCAAACCGTCTCTTTTCCCAATTGCATCCAATTGACCCCGTTTTGCGCCGATCGGCGTTTTTTAATTTATAACATTTTAGACGCGAAGGAGGCGACAATTCGATGCCGAAGCGAAAAAACCAAAGATTCAGGCGCAGCTACCCGGACGCGGACGCTTGCGCGTACCCTTACCTGTACGAGTCGTCGCGGGTCGTGGACTTCGAGCTGCTCATGGACGAGGTCGCGTGCCACGTGGGCATGGTCTACGCGCACCTCAGGCGCCACGAGTCGCACCGCGAGACGTTCGCGGCGCTGGCGGAGCTGGCGTGGCACGTGAACGGGTCGGTCCGGGGCGATAACGCGGTGACCGCGCGCGACGTGGCGTTCGTGCGCAAAACGTTGCGCGCGTTCCGCGCCGCGGCGACCGAAACGCTGCGCGACGATCGGTTCTATCTGCCCGTGGGCGACGTCGCGGTCGCGTGGTGCGAAATCGTCCGCTGCGGTTTCAAGAAGGCCGCCCGCGCCGCTTATTTGCTGCAAAAAGAGGACAGGTCGGTCCGAATCGGCCAAAACGTGTTCGACGTTTTGAACCTATCGTCCAACCTGTTCCATTACGTGGGGCTGTACCTACGCGCCTGCGCGCTTGGCGACGCGCGCGAGTTCGTGTCCAAATCCTACCCGTCCCGCGGGCCTGGGCGGGCGGGACCTAGAACGCGAACGAAGCGTTAAAGGAACGTCGCCCGCCCGAAAATGAAAATCTGCCTGAGATCCTCGCAGACCTCGCAGTCGCAACCGTAGTTCGTGCAGCGTTGGCAGCATCCGTCCTCGTTTACGCACTCGGTCGGGTTCTTGCATTCGCACACGTGCTTGCAGTCGCAGTCGTAATACAGCAGTTTGTCGCACCGCCGGCACTTGATTTTTGGGAATTCCATAGGTATATCTTCCTTAGCTTCAATTATAAAACGCCGTCGGGCGGTTGGGCGAAATTTTTCGCGCGCCGCGCGCGTCGCGCGACGCGCGCGGGCGGTTTTGGGCGCGATCCGCCCGTTTAAGGTTTATAATAGACCCATGAGACACGTTCAGACGCCGAACCGTTTCCGGTCCCAAACCAGGACGAAGCCGTGGATCAAGACGCTTTTCGTCTTCTTTTTCGTCTTCGTGTACTTTTGCGCCGTCTGGCTTTTGCTTGGCGAGTTCAACCTTCTGGGGCTGAACATGGTCGTCTACCAAGGCCAGCCCAACCCCGCCGACCCGACCCTGGCCGCGGCGTCCGCGCAAATCGATCCCCGCCTGCACTATTTCCTGTTCGTCCCCGGGGTTTTCTATTTCGCGGCGATCGCGGCCATGAAACGGTTCGGCCTGGTCGGGTGGGATTTGGTTCCGGTGACGGCCGCGGCGTGGCTGACGTTCGCTGCCGTCATACTGACCGCCGCGCTGCCCAACCCGTACTCGATCCTGATGCTCAGCGCGCGGATGCTCATCGCGTGCGCGACGTTCTTCGCGCTGTTCTTCGGCGTGGGCTTTTTGACCGTGAAGCTGACCACCAACCCGTACAGCGGCGGGCAGATGGACGATTTCGCGGCGTACGTCGCCCAGCGCGAGGACGCCGCGGACGCCGCCGCGGCGTTCCGGGCGCTGTGGCGCGCCAACGAGCGCGACGTCCTGGACGTGGATTCGGGCAACATCGTGAACACCAAACCAAAGAAGCGCTAGCATGCAATTCACCGACTACTGCGAAATCAGCCTGAACGCGGGCAACGGGGGCAACGGCGTCGTGGCGTGGCGCCGCGAGGCCCATTACGACAAGGGCGGGCCCGCCGGGGGCAACGGGGGCAACGGCGGGGACGTGGTTTTCGTCGCCGACCACAACGTCCCGTCGCTGACGGGCCTGAAGTTCGCGAAGCGGATCAAGGCCGAGGACGGCGAGAACGGCAAGCCCGACATGGGCTTCGGGCGCAACGGCGCGCCCGCGTACGTCAAGGTGCCCGTGGGCACGACGGTCACGAACGCGGAAACCAACGAGCTGATCGCCGACCTGATCCGCGAAAGGCAGGAATTCGTCGTCTGCCGCGGCGGCCGGGGCGGCCGGGGCAACGCCGCGTTCAGGTCGCCCACGCTGCGCGCTCCCGCGATGTACGAAAACGGGGATCTGGGCGAAGCGATGACGGTCAAGCTGGAGCTGAAGTACCTGGCGAACGTGGGGATCGTCGGGTTCCCCAACGCGGGCAAATCCACGCAGATTT
>CAZPGT010000077.1:0-3131 GCA_964586345.1 uncultured Mycoplasmatales bacterium
TCCACACCTCGGCGTTCAGGATTATCGAGCTGTCAAGCAAAACGACGTCCGGATCCGAGAAGACGAAGTGGTCGAGCAGCGCCCGCTTGATGTTGTTTTTGAGCAGCGCCCCCAGCGGCCCGTAATCCCACGCGTTCGCCAAGCCGTTGTAGATTTCCGAATTTTGGTACACGAACCCGTAATTCTTCAGGTAATTTGCGATCGTTTCCTGCTGGTTGCTCATGGTTTTCCCCACCGTGGAACTATCAAGTATTCTAATATATTAGTCTACCAGTTTTTCAACGTTTTGAACCCGATTCCGAAATTGTGGTCGATGAGCCGTTTCAAAAACCCGACCAACGCCTTGGCCTCGGGCCGGGAAACGGGGCCGTCGACGCGCTCGTTGCGCAGCAAGCGCACCAAAACCTGCAGCGGCCTGCTGTCGCGGATCAGGTGGTAAGTCGCGGCGGCGGCGAAGTGTTCGGCGCACAGCCATCTTCCGCCCCGCGGATCGAGCGCGGCCAACCGATCCGATCCGCAGAGATGGCAGCGCGCGCTGCTGATGATCGCGCCGTTCTGGCGGACGACCTCCAGCAGGATGTAGACGACGAGCGAGAAGTCCCTATGGGCGTTTTTTTTGATGAGATTCAGCGTCCGGTCGTAAAACGCGAACAGATCGAAGTCGTCCGCGAACGCCGAATCGACGCATTCGTTCAGCAGCCAAAAGCTTTTGTAGTCGTAGATCTTCCAGTCGATCGCCGCGATCGCGACCGTTCTCTTGAGCTTGCCGATCCGTTCCGCCGCCCGGGACGCGAAAAACTCGAACTCGTTGAAATTGCCCACCATCAGGTGCCGGGCGTTCTTGGAATTGATTTTCCGCGCCCCCAGGGCGATCAGGCTGTGTTTCTGCCCGTTTTCCAGCAGCAACCCGACGATCTGGTCGAAAACCCGGTAATCGGTTATTTTGGTCACGTAACCCTTGGCGATCGTCTCGGCCATTAACTGTATCCGAAATCCTTGAGCAGGTAATCGCTGTCGCGCCAGTTCTTCTCGACCCGGCAGAACAGCCTCAGGTTGATTTTGCAATCGTAGATGTCAGCCAACTGCTCGCGCGCGGCGACGCCGATCGCCTTGATTTTGGATCCGTTCTTGCCGATCACGATCGCCTTTTGGCTTTCTTTCTCGACGACGATGCAGCAATGCACGTGGAAAACCCGTTTGGTCTCGTCGTAGCGCTTGTGCTCGATGACCACGGCGCACGCGTGGGGCACTTCGTGGTAGGTGTTCTTGATGATTTGCTCGCGCACCAGATCGGCGATGAGCAAATCGTCCGCTTGGCTCTGGTTGGCGTATTCGCCCGGGTCGAACTGCTTGATTTGCTCGATGCCGTTGACGAATTCCGTCAGCGGGCGCAAATCGTCGCTCACCAGGTTGAACGCGAAGACCGCGCCCGGCTCGCGCCCCAGGCTTTCGCCGACTTCGCGCCGCAGCCGCTCGGATTCTTGGGTGTTTTGGGGCGCCAAGTCGGTTTTCGTGTAAACGACGATAACCGTTTTGTTCGCGTTCTTGAACCGGGCCAGCGCGGCCGTTATCTTTTCCAGCTCGGGATCGAACGGTTTGCTGCTGTCCACGAGCAAGATGACGATTTGCGCCTTCTTGATCTGCGAAATCGCCGCGTTCAGCAGAAACTCGTCGAGCCTGGTCCTGGCTTTCAGGACCCCGGGCGTGTCGAAAACCAGCCATTCCGCCCGCCCGCCAAACTCGATCAAGTGCGCGGTCGCGTTCCTGGTCGTCTGCGGCACGGGCGACACGATCGCGACCTTTCTTTCGGCCTGGCGGTTGGTCAGCGTCGACTTTCCCGCGTTCGCGCACCCGACCACCGCGACGTACAGCCGTTTCATTAAGCGGTTCCCGCGGTCTGGAAGAAGTCGATTATTTTGGGCACGAGGATGAGCAGCCCGATGACGATGGCGCAGATGGACATCACTAGCGTGGCCGCGGCGGAGATGTCCTTGATTTTCTTGGAATTGATGTTGAATTTGAACGCCACCAAATCGACCAGGTTCTCGATCGCGGTGTTGATGAGCTCCAGCGTGATCACCAACCCGATCACCAAAACGATGACTGCCCAGTCGGTCCATTGCATCTTCGCGTGCAGGACGATCGCGATCACCAAGACGACCAACGCGATGATGACGTGCACGATGAGCGAGGCCTCCTCCCTGAACGCGAAGCCGATCCCTTGGAAGGCGTGGTGGAACTTGGACTTGCTGATCTTGGAAAACTGGTTGCTTTTATTCTTTTTCATTGCGGCGGTATTGCCTCAGGACGCGGGCGTTGATCTCGTCTTGGATCGTCAGGGTCAAATATTCGATCAGGCGTGACTTCTCGTGGTCGAAATCCAACAGGTGCATGATGCCGTGGATCCACATCCGGCTGAACTCGCTCAGATACGCCACGCCGTGCTTTCTCGCGTTCGCCTCGATCCGCCGCGGGCAAAGGTAGATTTCGCCCAGCAGCCGCGTCACGAAGCGCGCGGGGACGTTTTTGGCGTTCCCCCTGACCTCGTAAAACGAGACGGTGATGACGTCCGCCACGTAATTCCTGCCGCGCGTGGCCTTGTTGAGCCGCAGCATTTTGCCTGGCGTCAGCAAAACGAGATCGTAATAGAAATCCGTCTTTATTTTAAACCGCGCCGAGGCGATTTCGTTAATAATTGCCTCGAGCCGATCCAAATCGAACGGCAAACCGCGCCAACTCGCGCGGTCGCAGATTGTCTTCAGCATCCAACGATTTTACAAATTCAAATAATGTTTGGCGAAAGTTTCGGATCTGACGAAAAGCAAAACGGCGTGCCAGCCGTTCGCGTACCCGGCTTCCTTGCTGTTTTGAAGGGCGATCGCCTCCTCGGTCGCGATCGCGGGGTTTTTCTTCGCGTAGAACCGGCTTTGCTCGCCCGTTTCCCGGTCCGTCAGCAAAAAATACCCAAACCCCTTCGCCTCCGCGCGCACCTCGGGGTCGCTGATGACCAAATACGTCTCGCGGGCGGTGACGTACAGGTTCGCGGGGCAATGGATTTTGATTTGGACGCTGAACACGAGCGCGAGCAGCGTGGCCAGGCAAAACGCCGCGCACAGGAACAACCCGTAGAC
>CAZPGT010000078.1:0-3130 GCA_964586345.1 uncultured Mycoplasmatales bacterium
GCAAACGCTGTGCTTCGACCAGGCCGAACGCGACGTGAACCACGACGCCGTCAATCTCGCGCACCGTTCCACCGAGCAAAAGCTGATCGCGTGGGAAAAACACGTCAAGTCCAACCAGCAAAGGATCCAAAACAACATCCTCGCGAACAAGGGGTTGCTGGCCGATTTCATCCTGGACAACATCGACGTCGAGCTGAAGGACATGTACGCGAACGAAACGACCGCGTACAAGCAACCGTCCGATTTAAACAAGGCCGAGTTGAGGAGAAAAATAACCGAAGCCCCTGATTCCGCGTTCAAATTCCCTTCCTACGCAACGAGCGACAGCGGCTTCGAGGCGTTCGCGTTCGGCATGAACGCGTCCGCGCTGCAGACGGACACGAATTACTCGGGCATGACCGAGGCGGGCAACTGGCTGAACTACGCGATCCAAATCGCTTTTTCGAACACCGAAATCATTTTGGTGTATTTCGGCAGCACCTTGTCCAACATCGCGGACGTGGACATGAGCATCACGGGCGATTCCTCGCACATCTCGGTCAAGTCCGCGGGCCAAACGCTCACCAGCATCCTGACGGGCCACGACGCCAACAAGGTCCAGCAGCAGACAACGGTCAAGCCGGCGGACATGGTCAAGGAACTGTCCAAGGTACCTTCCGTGGTTTTCGTCGACGGCTTCCGCGCCAGCGACGCCAACCACGGCTATTACGGTTTCGTTTTGGGCAATTTCAAGAAATCCTCCGCTTCGTCGCCGGTCGCACCGATCGCGACGGATCCGGCCGTGCCCGAGATCGAGGGACGCCCAATCCTGATCCCGAAAGGCATTTTCGCCTAAGAAGGGCTTTCGGCCTTCGTTTAACGCGAACCGGCGGGCACGCCAAACCCCGCCGGTTTTCTTTTTTTCGTTCCATGTCTCGGCCCGCCTCGGTCGCTCCATCCGAAATTTTCAACCCAATCCACAAAAAAATCCGAATTTTTTTTTTTTTTTTTTAGGGCGTAAACTCACGCCGACATCGCGAAAATGCGATGTCGGTGAATTTTTCACCGCCCGTTTAAGACTTAACGAACAAATGACTGATTTTTAATCGGGATTAAAAAACAAGACAAATCATGGAAAAACGCAAAAAGAAATCGATAACGAAATCGTTGATCGCTTCTTTGGGGTTGGCTTCCGTCCTGCTGGCGGGGATCATGGTGCCGCTCAGCTGCTCCGAGGAGCCCCAAACCCAGAACCAGCCGGGCGGGAACGGCAACAACCCAGGAGGCGGGGGCGGCAACAATAACGGCGGCGGGGGCAACACGGACCCGACGCCCGAGCCGCAGGAGTCCAAGTTCAAGCAACCCGCGGAAATGCTGAACCAAGACGGCGAAAAAAGCAAACAGCTGTTTTCGCAATACGTCGACGCCCTGGAAAGGGAAAGCTTGCCAACTTACCCGACGCCAACCCCTTCGTACCAAAGCGAAAACTACGGCGACATCCCAAGCGTTCCGGCAATCAACCCCGTCGATGTGCCCACCCAGCCGCAGCAAACGGTGACGACCGATCCTTTCGTAGACGAATTCATGGCGATGCTCGAGACCGGTTTGGACGCGGGCACGACGCAATCGGAATCTGCGGGCTTGGACGAATCCGTCAGCGCGTTGATTACCGAGATGAGAACCAAGACCGAATCGTTCAAGGAAACGGTCGCGCAAGACGAACAAACTCAGGCCCCGTCGGTCTGGAGCAACTACTTCGACCTCGTCCCGAGCGCGACGACCCCCGCGGCGATGTGAACGTACCAGGAAACGGAAACCACGACGCTCAAATACGAATTGTTCCTGCCAAGCGACTATCTGACGGTCACTTACGATCCGCAGACCGGAGTGCCGTCCCTTGCCAACAGCGTCCCAGCAGAACCAACGGAACCATCAATAACCGACGCGCAAAAGGCGCGGTTGGTTGTCACCAAAGACACCACGGTAGTAACTTACCTGTTCAAAAACCAAGAAATCGATTTGCCCGACTCTCTGTTTGGTTCTTTCCCGGCGTTCTTTTCGTCAATCATCGACAACGCGCAAACGCTGCAAACCGACGCCAAGGCAATCATTGACGCGTACAAAGCAAAACTAACTTCCGAGTCCGGGGCGGACATGGACTGATGGAACCAACTCGCGGTCTCAAACGACTTGGAAAACGAGAACTACATAAGAGGGGATCTGACAAAAACCGGGGAAACCGGAACGTCCGACGTTTTGGGATGGGTGAAGCAAAACGCCTCCGGAGACGGCGCGGCGACGCTTCCCGATTCGTTGACCGCAGTGACCCAAGTCTCCCCCAACCACCCGGTTTATTACGGATCGTCCGACACGACGCTCGTGTTCAGCGGAACCGCGGACGGAAAAACCTACGACTTGCATTTGAACGTGACCGGGTTCAGCTTCGACGCGACGGTCAACAGCGTTTTCCAGCCCAACGGTAATTTGGTTTCCGTAACCCCGCAGATCAAATTGGGCGAAGGCAGCCGCATCGACGTCGCGGGCGCGGGCGGCGCGGACCCGACAAGCGTCGCTTTGCAAACGGACACGTTGCTGGACGCGTCTGGCCTCGTCGACCAAGAAGCGTTCTCCACTTTCTGGCAGGACTTGTGCCTTAACCAAGCCGATCGCGACACGCACCACGAAGTTGTCGATCTGGCGACTAAGACGATTGACGAAAAATTGACAAACTGAGAAGAGTTCGCCAATGAAAACAACACCGACATCACCGCCAACCTCACCGGCGAAAACGGCAAATCCTTGCTGGCGGACTTCATTGCGGACAACGTCGACTTCGATTTGAAAGACGAATACGCCAAGACACGAAACGACGGCGCGCAGTTGATGTTTTCCACCGAAGAGGAATTAAGGACCGCGATTGAAAACCCCAACACGGTAGTTTCGTTGGCCGACAAAGGAGGCGCCGGCGACGATCGGAACGGCGACGAATTGTTTGCCTTCGGCAGAAACGTGGCCGCTACCGAACCTATTGCTGATGGTGTGTCAGACAGCGGAAATTGGCTCAATTGAGCCATCAAAATCGAAACCAAAGACAACCCAACGAACACGACTAGCTACATTTATGTGTTCTTTGGTTCGGTGGCGGACAACG
>CAZPGT010000079.1:0-3129 GCA_964586345.1 uncultured Mycoplasmatales bacterium
CAAACTGATCGACTCAATGAATTTCTTGTCGACGAAAGCCCTTTCGCCGACCTCGGTCAAGGTGTATTTGGTCCCGCCGTGCTCGTATTGCTCGCTCAAGTCGACCGCCGTCACGTCGTCTCCGACGATCGATTCGGTCAGTTTGCAGGTCGTTTCGCCCGTCGTGGCGAACCTCAACGTTTGGCTATCGCTGATTTTGACGTCGAACGTCGCGGAGTCGGTCGCCGCATTGTCGGAGCCAAAACACGAGACCGCGACCGCCGAGGTCGCCCCGGCGAACGCCAGGGCCGAAGCCGCAAGCGCCACGAAAAGTTTTGCCTTCCTTGTTGTTTTTCCCATGATTTTCTTACGCGATGAATGTATGTATTTCCAACGATTCTACAATTTAAAAACGCGGGCGTCGCGACTAAAACGGTCTATTTGCCCTTTTTGGCCCGCTTCCTTTTGGCCTCGGGCTTGGCGCTGATGTCGAACAGCTGGATCAATTCGTCGAGCGAAATCTTGCTCAGCACGTTCTGATCGTCGGAAATGATCGACTTGATGAGGTTCCTTTTGGTCTCCTGGATGGCGACGATTTTCTCTTCGATCGAATCCTTGACGATCAGCCGGTAGACGTTGACGGGTTTGCTTTGCCCGATGCGGTGCACGCGGTCGGTCGCCTGGTTTTGGATCGCCAGGTTCCACCACAGGTCGTAGTGGATGACGATTTCCGCGCCGACCAGGTTCAAGCCGACGCCCCCGGTCTTCAGCGTCGAGAGGAAGACGGGGGTTTTGTCCTTGTTGAACCTGTCGACCATGGAAACGCGGTCCTTGTTTTTCGTGTGCCCGGACAAGACGTAATACTTGATGCCGCGTTTGGCCAATTCGGCCTTCAGGATGTCGATCATCCCAAGGTACTGGGTGAAAATGAGGATCTTGCGGTTGTTGAGCATCGCCTGGTTGACCAGTTCCAGGCAAGTCTCGAGCTTCGCGTTCTTGCCGACGAAGCTTTTGTCCTTCAGCTCGGGGCTGCAGCAAATCTGCCGCAACTCGTTGATCATCGCGAACACGCTGAACTTGACGTTCTGCAAATCCTTCTCGCCCGCCTGGGCGGCTTCAAGCATCGCCTTGATCCTCTCGCGCGCGGACGCCAGCCACCGGTCGTAGAAGCCGCGGTGCTCCTGCGCCAGGCCGACGACGATGTCGGACTGGGTCTTGGAGGGCAGCTCGACCAAGACCTTTTCTTTGGTGCGGCGCAAAACGAACGTGTTCACTTTCTGTTTCAGCCGCTCCAGAAGTTGCGCGTCGTTGTCTTTGACGATGTGCCGCTCGTAGTCGTTGGCGAAATCCGACGGCGTGCCGAATAGCCCGGGCAGCACGAAGTCGAAAATCGACCACAGCTCCAAGACGCTGTTGACGATCGGCGTGCCCGTGAGCGCCAGGTTGTGCCTGGAATTGATTTCCTTCACGCACGATTTCAGGTTCGTGTTGTGGTTCTTGATGTTCTGCGCCTCGTCCAGAACGAAAAACTCGTACGTCTTTTTGCTGTGCAGCCCGATGTCTTTCTTGAACACGGAAAACGAGGTTATCTCGATGTCTTTCTTGTTGGCCCTGATCGTTTTCTCGCGTTCCTTGGCCGTGCCCTCGACGACGTGGATTTTTAGTTCGGGCGCGAAGCGCTCGAATTCGGTCTTCCAGTTGTGCACGAGCGACGTGGGCACGACCACCAGCGACGGGTTCTTGGTCTTGTTGCGCACGTACGCGTCGTAAAGGACCGCGATGATTTGGACCGTTTTGCCCAATCCCATGTCGTCGGCCAGAACGCCGCCGATGTTGTATTCCAAGAGCAGTTTGATCCAATTGAACCCTTCCGCCTGGTACGGGCGCAGGACGCCTTTGAATTTATCGGGGACGGAGAACCGCTTGTTCTTTTTGTCCGCGAACCGGAAAATCAAATCGACGATCGCCTCGTCCGCGTGTTTTTTGATCAAGGCCTTGTTGCCCTTGAACGCGGCGAAAAGATCGAAGATCCGGTATTGGGGGAAAGCGAACCCGTTTTTTTCCGTGGTCGCGCCGTAATAGTCGAATTTCGACCAGAAATCCAGGAATTCCTTGTTTTTGGGCGCGGTCAGGTCCACGAAGCATCCGTCGTCCAAATAAACCTGCTGGCCGCTGATGTAATGCTTCGTCAGCGCCTTCAGCTGGGCGACGGTCAGATCGACGTTGTCGCACTCGACGACCAAACGGTTGTCCTTGAGCGCGATTTTCCTGAAGTTGGAGTAACTGAACGGCAGGCTGAGTTCGTTGGTCAGGTTCGGCGCGATTTCGCAATGCACGATTTTTGTGGGTTTGTGCTTGGCGAAATCGGCGACGGTCTTTCTGAATTCCTTGATTTTGAGGTTGAACGCCTTTTTGCTTTTGATGAACCATTGCCGCGAACCGAAATAATGGTTCGAGATCGCGTGCAGCACCGCGTGCTCGTAAATCCACATCCGCTTTTTGTTGGTCGCGGGGTTGTCGTCGTCCGCGTAGACCCAAAACCCGTCCGGCCCGGGATAGACGTATTTTATCTTGTGCCTGATGATTCTGTCCTTGGCGCTGTAAACCAGGCTGACGACCGTCTTGGGCACGAAGGCGAAAATGTCCTTGACCTTGCCGTCGGGAGCGACGTAGCGGAAATCGTCGATCCTGTTTTCGATGTAATGGAAAAAATACGACTCGACCAGGCTGTTGTCGCTCAGGCTCGCGGTCTCGCCGTTTTTTTTGTTGCGCCAGAACGAAATCGCGGGCGCGGCCCAGACCATTTGCTTCTTTTGGTTGGCGCCGACTTCCGCGGCGTTGATCCATTTCCTGTCAGCCGTCCGCACCATCATCACGACGCGGTATTTGTTGGGCTCGTCCGTCCTGTCGTACAGAACGTATTTCTGCTCCGCGTCCGCGATCATCCTGAACGAAAGCGAATGTTGCCTGAGGTACGCCTCGACTTCCGCGTCGGTCTTCAACCCGAATTGGCGTTTCAGGTAGGCCAAAAGCGAGACGATCGTCCTTTTGCCGATCCAAAACGTGTTGGGGGGCGAGTTCTGCAGGTCGTGGTTGCGGTGGTATTTGAAAGTCATCTGGTTGGACAGCAGAAACTTCAGGATTTTCAAA
>CAZPGT010000080.1:0-3072 GCA_964586345.1 uncultured Mycoplasmatales bacterium
TTTGAAGAACCGCTCAAACTTTGCCCGGGCCAAAATAGGCGGATCCGGACGCGGGGGAAACGTTCAGCGGGGAAGGCGGCGCTTTCTAGAAGACCGGTCAGCTCCGTTGCTTTCTTTGGCGAAAGACCCGGATTTCCCGCCGTCCGAAAACGGGCGATTCCCTCCCCATATATTATTAAGTGTGAAAAAAACGAAGTTTTTGCGAACTTTCGACAAAAAATTTTTTTAACTTATGTAATTATACATAAGTTATTTTTTGGTGTAAAAAGCCAATCCGAACCTAAAAAATCAGCCATTTCCATTTTTGGCAAGAATCCCCAAAAAACGGCATTTCGCAAGACGCCCTGCCGCGGAAAATCCCGGGTCGATCGCGTTTTTATTTGACAAAACCCGATTCGGTTTGCGGCGCGGTCGAAATTGTCGCGTGACGGGCGTTTCCACCGCCCGCCGCGCTGCAACCCCCGTTTCCGTCCGCAATCGGGCGGATTTGCGTTAAAATAGAAACGTTGGCGGGCCGTGGCCCGCGGATCGCGAAGGGGTTATGGTTTTCAATCTGGTCTTGAACGGCGAATTCGACGAAGACTCGCTTGGTTTCTTCAAACGGTACGACGGCCCTGGCGCGCGGTGGGTCGGGATCGATCGCGGCGCGTTGACCGTCATGAGGCACAAATTCCCCCTGCACGCGGCGATCGGGGATTTCGACTCGGTCACCCCCGCCCAGCTGAGGGCCATCAAGGCCAAAGCCGTCGTGTTCATCAAATACCCATCCCAAAAGGACGAAACCGATTTCGAAGCCGGCCTAAATTTCCTTCTGACGCAAAAAGGCGTCTCCGCGATCCGCGTCTTCGGCTGGAACGGCGGCCGCCTGGACCAGTTGCTGTCCAACCTGACAGTCCTGGGCCAGCGCAGGTACCGTCCGCTGGTCCCGCTCGCGGAATTCGTCGACCTGAACAACTGGGCGAAGGTTTTTTTGCCCGGGGAATGGGAAGTGGCGAATTTCGCCGGGATGCGCTACGTGAGCTTCCACACCCTGTGGCCCACCAAAAACCTGACGCTGCGCGGGTTCAAATATCGCCTGGACGGATACGACGTCAAAGCCAGCGTCACGCTTTCAAGCAACGAGTTCGTCGGCCGCTGGCCGGGCGTTTTGAGCTTCGACAGGGGCATGGTCCTGGCGACCCAAGGCAACGACGCCAAAAAAAGCGGGCGCAAAGCCGGAAGAAGGCGTTAAGGGCGCGCGGCCGCGCCGTTTTTTTCGCAAAACGGGAAGTTTTGCGCCGCCCCGCCCCGCCAATTTAATGGAAACTGCGTTTTTTGTTTTGGTAAAATATTAGATGTAACTTAATTCTCAAATATCGTAAGTTATGTTTTGAGTTTAGTTATAAATTCTTTAATTGAGTGGTAATCGCCAAAATGATGCACGCTCACGCCGAGTTGATCAACAAGGCGGCCGCGAACCTATCGGAGACGATGTTGATTGTCCTATGGGCCGTGGTGGCGGTTTTCATCGCGATTACGCTGGTTAGTTTTGTGTTTAGCTACAAATTCTTCCGCGAAAGAGACGATGCCAAAAAGCATCAGATCGCCACGACCCCCGATTCGCTTGACCCGTTTCAGTCGAAATCGAAACGGTTTTGAATCAAGCATCGCGCCATGGGTTTCTTTTGCCTGGGAGTCATTTTCACGATGCTAACCGTGGGCGGAATAACCTTCATAACCGCTTAACGAACTTTTTATAAGAATTGAACTTCTGTTGATTTTTGTGTCCGATGAATTTCATTTTTTGGAGGTTTTCTTCACGTGAATTCAAATAGCTCAACGCAAATGAGCGCAACGACGAAGAAACGCTTTAAATTCAAGAAACCCAAAAAAGGCGCCATAAAGGAGGCGATCGGCAAACTGTCCCAAGGGCTGATGATGCCGATCGCCGTCCTGCCGGTGGCCGGTTTGCTGTTGGGGGTCGGCGCGGCCATCTTCAACAACTCAGCTGGCAACCAGGCGGCGCAGGTCTTCGGGGCTTTC
The DNA here is from genome assembly GCA_964586345.1 of uncultured Mycoplasmatales bacterium. Taxonomy (GTDB): domain Bacteria; phylum Bacillota_I; class Bacilli_A; order Mycoplasmatales; family Mycoplasmoidaceae; genus Mycoplasmoides. The sequence continues at coordinate 2,023 of CAZPGT010000080.1, forward strand.
TTGCGGAATGCGGGTGACTTCGTGTTCGGGAACCTCGCGTTGCTGTTCGCGATCGCGATTGCCGTCGCGTTCACCAACGGGGCGGGGGTGGCCGGACTGGCCGCCACGGTCGGTTGAGTCTCGTTTAACGGGATGCAAAGCGCTTTGATCATCACGCAGGCGGACGGTCTGTACTCAATGCTGTATTGGATCAACCTGCCCGCCGCGGTGTTCGGCACTAACATGGGGATCTTCTCATTGCAAACTTCCGTGTTCGGGGGCGCAATCGTCGGCGGAATAACCGCATATCTCTACAACAGGTTCTACCAAATCCAAATGCCCAAGATTCTGGGCTTCTTCTCCGGAACGCGGTTCGTGCCGATCATCACGTTGTTCGCCATGATCCCGCTTTCCATCATCTTCGCGATGATTTGGCCCGGAATCGGCCAGTTGCTAAGCATGTTGGGCGTGGCCCTGGGAACATTGAGCGCGAACGGCGGCGCTAACGCCTTGATTTTCGGTTACGTCGAACGGGCATTGGTTCCGACGGGGCTGCACCACGCGTTCTACTCTCCGCTTTGGTACACTAACGTCGGCGGCGACATGAGCTCGATCATCTCCGAAACCGACCCAATCAAAGCCTACATCAATTACAACGGCACCGTTTACGGGGTGACCGGGGTGATCGTCAACGGCGTGACCACCAATTTCACGTTGGGGATGAACGAAGACACCGTGTCGTGGCGGCAAATCGTTTTGGCGCTCAACGGCAACGACACTACCGTTCTGACCGGCAACAACTGGTTCGGCGACCAATACTTGTGGTTCACGCTGAACAGCACGTTGATGGGCAAACAGTTGATATTGTCCAATGGCGGCGGCACCTACACGATGACGTACACCACGTTCGCGCAAAACACCTGGAACACCGGCTACGGCATCATTGGCGCCGTCGTTCCGGTTGCGACGGGAACCAACGCCGCTGGCATGACTTACAGCGCCGGCGCGTTCAACGCGGCGTTCCCTGGCGTCAACCCTGGCCAGTACCAACAAGGCAAATTCTCGTTCATG
>CAZPGT010000081.1:0-2971 GCA_964586345.1 uncultured Mycoplasmatales bacterium
ACAGAAGCGACCAGAACCTGGCGCTGAAAAACGTCAGCCTGACGATCCGCCCGAGCGAGACGGTGGGGATCATCGGGCAGACGGGATCGGGCAAGTCCACGCTCGTGAGCATGATCGCGGGGCTTTACGAGCCGCTTTCGGGCCAAATCAGGGTCTCGGGAGTGCCGCTGGAAGAAATCAACCTGCGCCACCTGCGCTCCCGCGTCGGTTTCGCGTTCCAAAACAAGCTGATTTTCGCGGGCACGGTCAAGTCCAACATCCTGGACGGCGACCTGGGCGCCACCGACGCGGCGGTGCGCGCCGCGGCGGCGGACGCTTGCGCGGACGAGTTCGTGGAGCGGATGCCGCTGCGCTACGACACGCCGATCAACCAGTACGGGTCCAACCTGTCGGGGGGCCAAAAGCAGCGGCTGTCGCTCGCGCGCGCGCTGGCGCGCAAACCCGCGATCCTGATTTTGGACGACACGCTCAGCGCGCTTGACAACCTGACGCGCGACAAGGTGTTGGACAACCTGGCGAAAAACCGCGCCGGCACGACCAAAATCATCGTGTCGCAGCAAATCAAGACGATCAAGCACGCGGACCGGATCGTGCTGATGCGCGACGGCGAGGTCGCGGGGACGGGGACGCACGAGCAACTGCTGGCGTCCAACGCGCTGTACAGGCAGATTTACGATTCGCAGCGCACGATCGGGGAACTGTAATGCGGGCGCGGCAAACGAAGCGGAAGGCGACGTGGAAGGAGACGATCAGCAGCCTTTGGCATTTTCTGGCCGAAGACAAGAAGCGGTTGGTCGGGTCTTTCGTCATCGCGTTTTTCAAGAGCGTGGCCAGCATCAGCCTTTCGATTTTCATCGGCTATCTGGTCGACGGGGTGTTCAGCGACTTCGCGGACCCGCAGCTCGTGGGCCGGGCGTGGTCGAACCTGCTGTACAGCTGCCTCATCATCGCGGCTGGGTACGCGGTGTATTTCACCTTATACCTCATCGCGTCCAAAATCGTCATCAAGCTGTCGTTCAACCTCGGGTTCAGGATCCGCGACCTGATTTTCATGAAGATCCACAAGATCCCCTACGGGGTCATGCAGCGGCAGATGACCGGGGATTTGATGGCCAAGGCTACGATTGACGTCAACGCGCTGGCGGTGAACATGTCGTTCAGCGTCAGCAACATCTTCGTCGCCCCGGTCATCGCGCTCTGCGTTTACGTGGGTTTGTTCATCCTGTCCCCCTACCTGGGGCTGATCGCCTTGGGGCTTTTCGCGCTGAACGTGTTCGGCTCGTGGTGCTTCGCGAGGTGGAGCATGCCCAAGTTCGAGGCCAACCAGCACGTGCTGGGCGAGCTGAACGTCGAGGTCGAGGAGCAAATCGCCAACCGGAAGGTGACCAAAGCGTTCAACCTGCAGCAAAAGGCGTTCGACCGGTTCAGCGCGATCAACCGTAAGCAGCGCGACGTCGCGACCGACGCGGAAATCAGGGTCACTTACATCTTCCCGTGGAACGAGCTCATCGAGTGCCTGATGCTCACGGTGCTTTACGCCGTCGGGATCGTTTTTTACCTCAACGGCGTCGGCGGGGGCGTCTTCGGGCCGATTTCGGTCGCGACGCTGACGGCTTTCTCGATGCTGGTGAAATATTCCAACGGCGAGGCCGCCAACTCGCTGCGGATCATCGGGTTCGTGCAAAAGATGCTGATTTCGGGCGAGCGCTGCCTGTCCGTTTTGAAGTTCCCCGACTACGTGGACGAATCCGCCGACCGGCTGGCGTGCGAGCGCGGGGACATTGAGTTCAAGAACGTCTGGTTCTCGTACAAGGAGGGCGAACCCGTCCTCAAGGACGTCAGCTTCTTCATCCCCAGCCGCACGACGACGACGATCGTCGGGCCGACAGGCAGCGGCAAGACGACGATCGTCAACCTGCTTTCGCGCTTCTACGAGGCGGATTCGGGATCGATCGCGATCGACGGGCGCGACATCAAGACGGTGTCGCAAGCCAGCCTGTGCGACAACGTGGCGGTCGTGTTGCAAGACTCGTTCTTGTTCAGCGAAACGATCAGAAACAACATCGCGTACGGCAACATGGAAGCGTCCGACGAGCAAATCGTCGCCGCCGCTAAGGCCGCGAACATCCACGCGTTCATCGACGGTCTGCCCCAAAAATACGACACGGTGATTTCCGAGCGCGTCAACGACTTCAGCGACGGGCAGATCCAGATGATCGCCTTGGCGCGCGCCTTTTTGAGCCGCGCGCCGATCCTGATCCTGGACGAGGCGACCTCGTCCGTGGACACGAAGACCGAGGCCGACATCCAGGACGCGATGCTGCGCCTGATGAGGCAAAAAACCGTGATCATCATCGCCCACCGGCTGTCGACGATCGTACACGCGGACCAGATTTTGGTGATGCGTTCGGGACGGATCGTCGAGCGCGGGAAGCACGAGGAATTGCTCGCCGCGAACGGGTTTTACTACCGCCTTTACGCGGCAAACGCCGTGATGGACTAATTAGTGAAAGTTTTTGACAAAAACGTTGATTTATAATATAGAATTGTAATGCTTTGTGCACTGTTGGCCACATAGCTCAGAGGTAGAGCAACCGGCTGTTAACCGGTTGGTCACAGGTTCGAGCCCTGTTGTGGCCGCCATTACGGCGCGTTGGTGAAGTGACTTAACACACACGCCTTTCACGCGTGCATTCACGGGTTTGAATCCCGTACGCGTCACCAGTTACATGGCTTATTCGAAATAGGAAAAAACTCCTATTTTCATGCGGAGTGCTAGCTCAGCTGGGAGAGCATCTGCCTTACAAGCAGGCGGTCGGGGGTTCGATCCCCTCGCACTCCACCATTACGCCGACTTAGCTCAATCCGGCAGAGCAACTGACTTGTAATCAGTGGGTTGTAGGTTCGATTCCTATAGTCGGCACCATTAGCATCTTTAGCTCAGTCGGTAGAGCAAGTGACTCTTAATCAC
>CAZPGT010000082.1:0-2955 GCA_964586345.1 uncultured Mycoplasmatales bacterium
GTTTGTTGCGTAAAATCCGCAAAAAATCTTTTTGACTTATATATTTCATATATATGTCATTTTCAGGGGGATTAGGACGCGTGTTCGGGCAAAAAACGCGAAGCACGCAAAGCGGCCGCCCAGGTCCGTTTCGTTGCCCCTAGTAAGTCAGCGCGTACGACCATTTCGTGCCGTCAAGCGGTTGGGAAACCGCGACCTTCGCCGTTTTGCCCGCCGCGCCGAACGCCTCGGCCAGGCTGTAGGTCGCGCCCGCGCCCGAAATCGCGGGCAGCAGCGCGTTTGCGCCAGAGCCACCCGGGGCCAAATCGCCTTTGGACAGCTCGTCACCGCTTATCGTCCAATCGATCGCGGTTTGGATCGCCTCGGGCAATCCGCTTTCGTGAACGGCCTTGGTTCGGGCAGGTTGCTGGTAGTTGACCAACGCTCCGTGCGTCAATAGCCGCGCGAAGTTCGCCGCGATCGTCGGTTTGGCGCCCGGGTCGCTGGCGCGCTTGACGTCCGCTAGGCTCCAGGCCGGGACGGGATCCTTCAGCAGCCCGGACAGGTCGTACTGCGTGTACTCCTTGCCTTCTTTTTGCACTTTGACGCCCGCGACGGGTTTGGCCGATCCGCCGACCGTCGGCCGCTGGTCGGCGAAAAACAGCGGATCGATGAGGTATTTCGCGCCGGCGGGCGAGACCCCCACGCCGTCGTTGGTCAGATCCGCCACGTTGTCGTACCCAAACCCCGCGTAACCCGGGTCGTCGGGGGACAGTCCCCGGTTGACGCCCGACTTGATCGCCTCGAGCACGCCCTTGACCGATCCGGCCAAATTCTTCGTGCTGCTGAACGGGATGACGTTTTGCGCGTCGCCCCGGGGGCGCGGCATGGGCTTTTGCAGCGTCGCGATGTCCTCTTGGGCGGTGTCGACCCCCAGGATCGCGACGTTCTGGCTTTGGGCGGACACGACGTTGACCGAAAGCGGGGTCTGCGGCCCCGCGACGGGCAATATCGCCTTCGCGCCCCGGGCGATCAGGTTCTGCGTCAGCGTCTGGGCGCGCGGCTCGTTGGCGCTGAACGATCCGGTCGCGAAGGCGGACATGTCGTATTTGCCCGCCGGGCTGACCCAACGGATCGGGATGGCGCTTTTGCCGTCGGCAAGCGCCAGCAGCGGGCAGACTTTGTTCCAGTACATCAGCCCCAGGCGGAAACCGTTCAGGTACGACACGGTCGAAGGCAACGCCAGGCCGACGTAGCCGCTCGCGCCGATCGACTCGGGTCGCGAACCGTAAAACGCTTCCCAGTTCTCGTTCAGGTAGGCCGCGGCGGCGATTCCCGCCAAGAACGACCCGTCGTCCGCGCGGTACGATACGCTGGCGACGTTGGCCGGGTCCGTCTTCCATTCGTCGATCCGTTTGCCCGCGGCGTCGGTAAGCACGAAATCAGTCGACATCGTCCCGTCCACGAAAACGAACCCGGTGTCCTTCAGCGACGCCTTGTCGGCGGGAAAGCGCGAGACGCTTGTCACCCTGTGCAGCGCCGCGCTTTGGTTGAACCCGGTCGCGATGACGATGTTGCTGCCGTCGTTCTTGACGTTCTCGTACGCGCGGACCCTGTCGTCGTCGGTTTGGCCGGGTTTTTTCCAAAGCCCGTTGTTCTCGACCACCTTCGGATCCGACGCGTCCGGCACGTTGGTCACCCCGTTCGCCTCGTAAAAGGCCTTCAGCCCGTCGTACGCGGACTCGCTGAACGATTGGTCCGCCAGCGTGGAGCTGGAGTCGGAAACCACGATTTGGGCGACGGACCGGAATTGCACGCCCCCGCAGGCGGAAAGCGCGAAGGACAGCCCGATCCCCGAAGCCGCAACGCCGCCCAGGGCGGCGATTACCAATGCGGGTTTGCCGCGTCCCGCGGCAAAACCCGAACGTGTTGTTTTAAGTTTTCGCATACGCAATTCATCCCCAAGATTCAAGAAAATGCAATCGATTCAGTCGCATGCGCGAAAAAGCGCCCGACGATTAGGATTTTATCACCAAACCGCCCCGCGGGCAACAACGTCCGCGGGGCGCGGCAAAAAAACGCGCCCGGGGCGCGGGCGCGTTGGCTGGGGTTTTGGTTTGCGTTAGAAGCTGAACGTGTACGACCATCCCGTGCCGCTGAGCGGGGTGCTTGTCGCGACCTTGGCGGTTTTGACCGTGGCGCCGAACGAAACGGTCAAATCGTAGGTCGCCGCCTGGCCGGAAAGCACCGGCAGGTTGGCGTCCGGGGTCGATATCTTCGCGGTTCCCGTTGTCTGCGGGGTCAAATCGTTTTTGGTCAGCTCGTCCCCGGTGATCGTCCAGTCGATCGCGGTTTCGATCGCGGCCGCCGGGGTTCCGTTGCCGCCGCTATCGCCCCCGCCGTTGCCGTTCGAAGCGGTCGTTTCGTAGTTGATCAAGATTTGGTTGGTCAGCAACATTTTGTAATTGTCCATCACCGACGTTCTGTCCGCGTCGGACGTCGAAGCGCGCTTGATTGCGCCCAACTTGTACCGGTTAGGGTTCGTTTGTTGGTTGTTGCCGTTGCCGCTGTTGTTTTGCGCGCTGGTCAGCAAGGTCGAAACGTCGTATTGCGTGTATTGTTTTGATGCGCCTCCTTCGGCCGTTCTCGTGACTTGGGTGCCGTCGACGCCCGCCGGGGTCGTTTGTTCGGTTGAACCCGTCGCTTTCGCGAAGAACAAAGGATCGATCAGATAGGCCAGCCCCGCGTCGGAAACGCCCACGCCGCCGTTGGTCAGGTCGGCCACGTTGTTGTACCCGAATCCAGAGTATCCCGGGCTTTGCCCGTCGCCGCCCAGGTTGGTGCCGCTCTTGATCGAGTTCAGCACGCCTTCCACGGACGCGGTGATGTTTTTCAAAGTGCTGAACGGGATGATGTTCTGTGTTTTGCCCGAACCGCCCGGCATCGGTTTGTTCAGGCTGGTGATGTTTTCTTGGG
>CAZPGT010000083.1:0-2765 GCA_964586345.1 uncultured Mycoplasmatales bacterium
TCCATTGCTTTGCTGCCCGCGCAAAGCCGAACGAACGCCTTCCGCAACCCCGCGTAGGGCGCGCGGCGCTTGAGGAACGCCTTGATTTCCTCCAAGCCCGGGCACGCGATCCCGTTCGCGGCGAACGCGGCGATCGCCTTGCGGAAACCGCCGAACCGGCCGATCGCGTTGTAAACGAACCAATAAAGCCAATAGTCGCGCAGGTCGGCAGAGTTGCGAATGTTGAAATTGGGAAACGATTCGAACCAGGCGGAATGGCCCTTCGCGTACGCGATCGCGTCGTTGCGCGCGGAAAGCCTGGAAAGCGATCCGGGGTTGGTCGAGCGGTAGGCGTAAAAAATCTCGTCCGTCAGCAACGCACGCGGCTTGCGCGCCAAAAGCGCGGCGTTCCAGTAGGTGTCCTCGTAGAAGGCGTTGAGCGCGTTGTAAAACCATTCGTGGCGCACCAACCCCTTTTTGTACGCGTACATCCAAACGTAAATCTCGTTTTTGCCGCGCGTCGCCTCGTTCAGGTAGTACGACACGTCGAACGAAACCGTTTCGGTCCGGATCGGGCCGTCGCTCGGCCCGCTTTCGCTTGGACCCGCGGACGCGGCGCGCGCGTACCTGAATTGGACCAAGTCGATTGCCGGGTCGCTTTTGAAGTGCCCGTTCAGCTTTTCGACGGCTTTGGGATCGATCAGCCAGTCGTCCGAGTCCACGAACAGCAACACGTCGCCCTCGGCCGCGCGCATCCCCGCTATCCGGGCCGCCGCGACCCCCGCGTTTTCCTGCCGAATCAGCCTAATGCGATCCGGCTGTGTGTGTGTGTGTGTGTGTGTGTTTAGTTTGCGAACGAGCGCCGCCATTTCCGCGGCGCTTTTTTCGTCGCTGCCGTCGTCGACGACGACGATTTCCCTGAGCAACGCGGGATCCTGGCGCAGCAGGCTGGCCAAACAAAACTCGGTTTGTTTCGCGTCCGTCCCGAAATAGGGCACGATCGCCGAAAAACTGAAATCTGCCGCCATCTTCCGCCTTCTTTCGCGCCCCGCGCGTTTGTCTTTGCCTTCAAACAGTATTATAATTGAATTTGGCGTCGAAAAACAAACGGACGGCAAAAAAAAACATGTGCACCGCAATCAATTACAAAAACGGGTTCTGCGGGCGCAACCTCGACTTGGAGTTCCCGATCAATTTCGCTTCGGTCGCGATCGCGCCGCGCAACCACCCTTTCAAGAAATTCACCTCATCCAGCATGCTTTCGTCGCGAAAGGCGATGATCGGCATGGCCATGGCCCAAGGCCAATACCCGCTTTATTTCGAGGCGATGAACGAGGCGGGGCTTTTCGCGGCGGGACTGGACTTCAGGGGATACGCGCATTATTGGGACGAAGAGCTTCCCGGCAGGATCAACCTGGCTTCGTTCGAGCTGATCCCGTATTTGCTGGGGCAGTTCTCGACCGTCGAGGAAGTCAGAAAGGTCGCGGAACGGATCGCGATCGTCAACGTGGGCTTCGATCGGGATTTGCCCCCGAGCCCGCTGCACTGGTTCGTCAGCGACCGCTCCCGGGCCATCGTCGTCGAACAGACCAAGGGCGGCCTAAGGGTTTACGACGATCCTTTCGGGGTTTTGACCAATTGCCCGGATTTCCCTTACCATCTGGAAAACATGCGCAACCACGTGCGCCTGGATCCGCGCTGCGCGCAAAGCGAATGGGCGGACATGCTGGGCCTGAAACCGATATCCAACGGCGGGGGCACCGAAGGGTTGCCCGGCGGGTTGGGCTCGGTCCCGCGGTTCGTGAGGGCCGCCTACGCGCGGCTGACCTCGGTTTCGTCGCCCGACGACGAGATCGGCAACGTCACCCAGTTTTTCCACATTCTGGATTCGGTCAAGCAAATCCGCGGGCAGGTCGTCGGATTGAACGGGCAGCACGAGATCACGGTTTATTCGTGCTGCGCGAGCGCCAACACGCTGACGTATTATTACAAGACCTACGAAAACAGCCAAATCGGGGCGATTTCGCTCAAAGACGTCGATTTGGACCGAAAGGGGCTGTCGGTCTTCTCGCTGGACAAGGCCCAAAGCGTCAGGTTCGCGGGCTAGGCGGCAACTAACCGACCAACTCGATCCATTTTCGCGCGAAAACGCCAAACGTCAGGTTCCGCCTCCAGAACGTTTCGCACGCGTCCGCGATTTCCGTGAAAGCGTCTTGGGGCAGGCCGTCCAACCGTTTTATCGCCTCGAACCACCGCTTCGCGTCGAAACCGCCCATTAACGCCCCGCGCGTTTCGTCTACCAGGTAACTGGCGTTGGCGAACGTGTCCGCGACGACGCACGGCGTTTTGTTCGCGAACGCCTCGACGATCACGTAACCGAAGCCTTCCATGTTCGAGGGCAAAAGCAAAATCTTGACGTTCGCGAAAACCTTGTTGACGTCGCGGTTGCTGAACGTTCCGTGCCAGACGACGTTGGGGTTGTTTAGGATCAGTCCGCGGTCGGGCCCGTCGCCGTAGACATGGATCGTCATCGGTTCTTTGGCCGCGTTGGAGAAAGCGGTTATTTCGTTCAGGAACTTGATGTTTTTTTGGCCGTTTTCCAAACGGCCAATGAATGCGATCTGGGTCTTTTTGGACCAGTCAATCTCTCTCTCTCTCTCTCTCTCTCACTCTCTAACTCTGGGTTTGTGGTTAGCGGGACGACTAACACGTTGGTATTATTTGAAACCAGACTGTTAGCGATTAAGCTGCTTTAATCGCCTTAGGAATACACGACCACGTTAGGG
>CAZPGT010000084.1:0-2741 GCA_964586345.1 uncultured Mycoplasmatales bacterium
TCGTCGATCGTCGCGTTGACGTTGTTGAACGCGGGGTTGGCCTTCGTGTACGCGGTCGTTGGGAACGTTGCGTTATTAGGTTGGCTTGCCGTAGTCACGTCGCGGATGAAGTTGTTCATCGCGTTGTAGTCTTTGTCGGTCGGGGTCGGGGACGCGCCAGCGCTGTAGGCGCCCGACAGCGTCACCGCGGGGCCGATGTCGTCGGCGTTGGGGTCTTGCACCAAGGTCAGGTATTGCTGCACGAACGCGGCGGGGACCGCCACGTCGGTTTGGTTGTAAAGCTCGTCCGTGGTCAGAAGCGTCTTGGTCGACTCGCCCTGGGTCAGCTGCTTCAAAAAGTCGATTTCGCCGTTGGGGCCGACGTACTCGGAAAACCCTTTTTCGCCGCCCACGATCCGCTTGTACGCCGCCGTGCCGTTGACCGCGTTGACCGTGTCCGGGGTCAGGTTGTTCTCGATTACCTGGAACGGGTAGGACTCGGTCAGGTTGTCCGAACCCACGAAATCCTTGTTGAAAATCAGCCCGAGGTCGTTGTTTTTGGGTTTGCCGTTGGCCAAAAGCACCGACGACAGGAAAGTGGGGTTCTGCTGGTCGACCCACTGGTTGAAGATCTCGTTTTGGATTTGCGCGAACGTCTCGTTGACGTTTTCGATGTTGCCCGGATCGTTCTCGTCGAAGCCGTTGACCGTGTTCGTGAACAGGAACCTCGACCAGTTGTTTGAGTCCTTGATTTGCGCCTCGGTCGGCCGCTGGACGCTGCCCGCCGCGTCCACGTAGTTCAGAAACAGCGTGTTGAACAGCTCGGACGCGAAGTCGTCGAAGATCTTTTGGTTCAGCTTCGCCTTCTTGTAGCTGGCTTCCGTGCCCCCGTTGGGGTCCAGCTCGGTCTTCTGCAGCTCGACCAGGTAGTCGCTGCCGTGGGAGTTTTTGAGATCCTCGATCTTCTTTTTGTAGTCGCTGTCGACCACGTCCACGAAATTCTGGTATTTGGCCTGGACCGAGGCGTTGGCGTTGTTTTGGTACCAAACGCCCAAGACGTCCGCCAGCTTCGAGTTCAAAAAGGCGTTGAACCCGGTCGACTCGGCCAACGAGCGGCTCAGGATTTCCTGCGTTGTCGTGCCGTTGGAGAACCCGACGTCGCTGGACGCGGGGAAAAGGGCGTTGACCGTCTGCGGGTTGGGGCCGCACCCCGCCGCGACGATCCCCGCCGCGGCCGCCAACGCGAACGACGAGCTTAGGCCGATGACTTTCCACTTGCTGAAATTCGTTTTTTTCATGACTGATTCCTTTTCGCTATTGCTCGTTGTTGATCGGTAGGCTCCACCGCGAGGTCAATGCGTCGAGCAAACGCTTGTCGCCCACTTTGATCCGGCCCTTCGCGCCGTCCGGGCCTTGGGCGTTGGTGTTGATTAGATCCGTGACCGCGCTGGATTGCGCGCCCGGATCGAGCGCCTGGTTGGCCACGACCGCGAGAAACTCCTCGAGCGAAAGCCCCAGCCGCTTGCTCGCGTCCGCGTCCGCGCCCGCCACCATCCATCCGTCGCCCATGGCGTTGACGTCCTCGTTGTTGACCTGGGAAACGTAAGTGGGCAGCAGCCGCTTGCCGTCGGACGAAAGGATCGGTTCCGAATCCTTCACGCTGGTCGGCGACTTTTTCGCTCCGACGTATCCCGCGTACCGGTTGAACGCCCTGTCGGGGATTTTGCCCTGGTCTTCCACCAATCTCTTGAGCGCGGCCTTTTTGGTCGCCACGTCTTGGTTGTTCGCGGTCAAGTCGGGATCGGTCGCGTCCACGCCCACGTTCTCGATGAGGTTCTGGATGAACAGATCCAGCTGGCGGTTCGTGTCCAGGCCGTCCACGTAGGCGCTTACCGCCTGCCGCGACGATCCGTAAGCGTAAAGCGATCCGGTCGAAACCGCCGAGGCGTCGGCGTCCGCCGGGACGTCCTGGGACTTGCCGAACTGCGAATAAAGCGCGTTTTCCAAATCCGCGTTCGTTTTGCCGTCGCCTTGGACCGCCAGACCCGTGAACCCGTACTTGACGTCGGTGTAGGCGTCGTTTTCGTATTTGAAAGTCGCGCCGTACGGGTTGGTCAGATCGTTGGCCTCCTGCGCCTTGGCCGGCGCGTTGGCCGAGTTCAGCCAGTTCGTGCTCGAGCCCCAGACGAACGAAGGGTTTTCGGGGAACTGGGTTATCGGGTCGGGCGACTGGTCGTCGAACTGGGTCGAAGACGACACGGGCACCGTCCACGAAACAAGCGCGGCGGTGCCTTGCTGGATTTGGGAATCCAGGATGATTTTCAGGTTGGCCAGGTTGTCGCGCAGCAGCCATTCGAACGTGTAGACGTAAGTGAAATACCTCAGCGCGTTCGCCCCGGACGCGTCCTTGACGTAGTTTTGCTGGTCCAAGACGTTTCGCAGCACGCCGACGTAGCTGGCGAAGTTTTCGTCAGTGGCGCCAGGCGTGGATCCCGTCTTGATCGTCCCGTAGCTGTACTTGGTAACGTTCGTGGCGTTCAGGATGCTTTGCGCGTAGGCGTAGTCGGTCACCGCCTTGATCCTGTCCGCGATCGACCCGTACGCCGAATCGGGTTTGAACGATCCGGTCGCCGCGTCGTAGAAGGCGGTGAAGCTGGCGTTGTTCGCGAAATACCTCGTTTTTATCGCGTCGGTGACGTTGGCCGAGTTGATGCCCGCGTTGACCGCCAAATTGATCGGAAGCGTCAGCGCGTCCTCGCGGT
>CAZPGT010000085.1:0-2736 GCA_964586345.1 uncultured Mycoplasmatales bacterium
GTACAACATCAGCAAATAAAAAAAGCGCCCGCGCGGGCGCTTTTTTTATTCCTATCCATTTTGGATCGGTTCGATCCCGGGCAACCGCGAGCCCTCGAGCAAAGCCAGGCTGGCGCCCCCGCCCGTGGAAACGAAACTGACGGATTGGGCCGTCCCCAGCTTGTTGGCCGCCGCCGCGCTGTCGCCCCCGCCGATCACCGTGTAAGCGCCTTCGGAGGTCAGTTCGGCCAGCCTTTTGGCGATCGCCTCCGTGCCGGCGCAGAAATTGGCGAATTCGAAAACGCCCACCGGCCCGTTCCAGAACACGGTCCTCGCGCCGCCGAGCCTTTCGCGGAACAAGGCGACCGTCTTGGGGCCGATGTCCATGCCGATGAAGCCTTCGGGCCAAGGGCCGTCGACGTTCCCGCATACGATCGGCGGCACGTCCGCGAATTCGGTCGCGCCGCGCAAATCGACGGGCAAAACGATTTTGGCCGCGTGCGGGCCGCCCAGGATTTCCGCGGCCTCGCCTACCAGGTCGGGTTCGTGCGGCGTGGCGCCCAAACCCTTGCCTTGGGCCTTGAAGAAAGTGTAAGCCATCCCCCCGCCGATCAGGATGCGGTCCGCCAGCGGCAGCAATCTCTTGATGACGCCCAGCTTGTCCGCGACTTTCGCGCCGCCCAAAACGACAACCAAAGGGCGCGCGGGGTCGTGGGTGACCTTCCGCAGCGCGGCCAATTCCTTTTCGATCAGAAAGCCCACGCAGCTCGTTTTGGCTTTCGCCGCGATCCCCGCGTTCGACGCGTGCGCCCTGTGCGCCGTGCCGAACGCGTCGTTGACGAACACCTCGCCCAAGGAAGCCCAGAATCCGCCCAACGCCGGATCGTTCTTGGACTCGGCCTTGACGGTTTCGCCGGCGGGGCCAACGTCGTTGTACCTGGTGTTTTCCAAAAGCAAAATTTCCTTGGGCGTCAGCTTCGCCGCCGCGTCGGCCACGCCTTGCCCCGCGCTTTCGCCCAGAAAGCGCACGGTGGCCGCGTCGCCAAGCATCCGCTGCAGGCGTTCGGCGACCGGGCGCAACGATTTTTTGCCCGAAAGCCTGTCGTCCAGGGATTTAACCCGCCCCAAATGGCTCAGGCAGACGATCCGGCATTCGTTTTCGACTAGATGCTTTAGCGTCGGCAAAGCCGCGGCGATCCGCTCGTCGTCGGTTATCGCGCCGTTTTCCAGCGGCACGTTCAGATCCAAGCGCACGACGACGCGCTTGCCCCTGACGTCCGTGCGCGCCAAGGTCCTCTTGTTCGCGTACATGCCCTATCTGCTGCCGAAATATTCGATCACGCGGCACAGTTGGCTGACGTACGACGACTCGTTGTCGTACCAGCTGAACAGTTTGTACAGCCGCTTGCCGCCGCTTTCGACGATCGAGGTCAGCAGCGAGTCGAAAACCGCGCCGTAGGTGGATCCGATGACGTCGGACGAGACGATCGGGTCGGTCGCGTACATGAAGCTTTCGGAAGCGGCCTTGCGCATCGCGGCGTTGACTTCTTCCACGGTGGGCTGCTTCTCCAGCTCGACCGTGATGTCGGTTATCGAGCCCGTGATGACCGGCACCCGGATCGCCGATCCGTTCATCTTGCCCGCGGCCGAAGGCACGACCAGGCCGATCGCCTTGGCGGCGCCGGTAGAGGTTGGCACCATGTTCTGCGCCGCCGCGCGGGCGCGGCGCAAATCGCTGTGCGGCGCGTCCTGGAGCCGTTGGTCGGCGGTGTAGCCGTGGATCGTGGTCATCGTGCCCGCGACGATTCCGAAGCTGTCCTCGAGCACCTTAACGACCGGCGCCAGCGAATTGGTCGTGCACGACGCGGCGGAAACGATTCTGTCCTCGGGGCCGATCGTTTCGTGGTTGACGTTGAAAACTACCGTCTTGACGCCGCTTTCCTTCGCCGGCGCGGACAGCACCACCTTTTTCGCGCCCGCGGTCAGATGCGCCTGGGCCTTTTCGCGCGTCAGGAACAACCCGGTCGACTCGACGACGACGTCGATTTCCAAATCCTTCCACGGCAGTTTGCTTGGATCCTTTTCCGCGAACACTTTCAGTTCGCGGCCGTCGATCATGATGTTGTTCTGCTCGTTGGCCTTGACTAGGTTCGGCAGCGCGCCTTGGGCCGTGTCGTATTTAAGCAGGTGCGCCAGGGTGGCGGCGTCAGTCAGGTCGTTGACCGCGACGACGCGGACGTTGGGATAGTTCATCAACGCCCGGAACGTCAGGCGGCCGATGCGGCCGAAACCGTTGATTGCGACTTTGATTTGGGACATAGATTTGCGCCCTTTCTGTGCGGTTCGTGGAAAAAACGGATCGCGGCGCCGACGAACGTGGCTTGCGCTCCGGACGCCGCATCCAATTGATTAATTATAAATATTAATTCGGGTTTGGTCCAGATTTAATGCGCGTTTATTTGCGCGCGCAGGGTTTCATCAGAATGTTGATGCTGAACGCGTCGTTTCCCGTGTGCGCGCCGATGAGCGGCGTGATCGGCGCCTCCTCGATCCGGTTCACGTTCAGCTTTTTGAAGATCTCCTTGATGTCGGTTAGGATTTTGGCGATTTTCTCTTTGGAGATGAACGAGTTGCAAACGCCCACGCGCTCGACGATCCGGCGCTTGAAGTTGAAGATTTTGTTGAACACTTCCACGCTATGCAGGATCGCCATCCTGTTGGTGGGTTTCTTGGCGATGATTTTGTTGTACCCGTCGT
>CAZPGT010000086.1:0-425 GCA_964586345.1 uncultured Mycoplasmatales bacterium
TGAAAATGTTGAAGGGTGAAACTGGGCCCTCAACAATTCGCATTTTATCAAAACGGCGCCAGGAATGCTAAAAATCGGTTTGTCCGGCGCCAAAGAACCCGGAAGGCGCGATGGGTTCGGGGGACGGCTTCGTTTCCGGGGCGGGCTCGGGCGGTTGCGGAAAACCGCTTTTTTTTCGCTTTTGTCGCGAAACGAAAACGCGCCCGTTGAAAGGGCGCTTCCGCGCGAAAAGCTCTCGAGGTCTATCTGAAACTGAACGTGTAGGACCAACCCGTCCCGTTCAGCGGCGCGCCCGTGGCCACCCGCGCGGTCTTGACGGTCGCGCCGAACGCCTCGGTCAGGCTGTAGGAAGCCGAGGTTATCACTTTGGTCGCGTCGTTCGGGTCCGTCGTGTCGGTGATCGCGGGAAGGCTGGTCGGCACGGT
>CAZPGT010000086.1:435-2512 GCA_964586345.1 uncultured Mycoplasmatales bacterium
GTGTAATTCGCCATCACCGCGTCCTTGTCGGCCGCGGATGTCGACGCGCGCTTGATGTCCGCCAGGTTGAAGCGCGCGCTTGAGCTGCTCGTTAGCAGCGAGGACACGTCGTATTGCGTGTAATTATTGTTGCCCCTGGTCACGTCGGTGCCGGCCACCAAAGAAGGCGTCGCGGCGCTTTCTGGGGTCGTTTGGTTCTCGGTTTGGTTGGCGAAAAACAGCGGGTCGATGAGGTATTTGAGCCCCGCGTCCGAGACGCCCACCCCGCCGTTGGTCAGATCGGCCACGTTGTTGTACCCGAAGCCAGCGTATCCGGGTTCTTCGGCGGTCAATCCCTTGTTGGTGCCGTTCTTGATCGCTTCCAGCACCCCTTTGACGGAAGCCGTGATGTTTTTGAGCGTGCTGAACGGGATGACGTCCGTCGCATCCCCGGAACCCTTGGGCATTGGCTTTTGCAGGCTTGTGATGTTTTCTTGGGCGGTGTCGACGCCAAGAATCGCCACGGTCGCGTTTTTCGCGGTCACTTCGTTCACCGAAAGCGTCGTCTGCGGCACGGCGATAGGCAGGATAGCCTTGGCGCCGCGGTCGATCAATTGGTTCGTGATCGTTTGGGCGCGCGCCTCGTTGGCGTCGAACGACCCGGTTGCGAAGGTGCCAATGTCGAATTTGTCGGTCGGGCTGATCCATTCGATCGGGATTGCCGCCTGGCCGTCGGCCAGCTGGATCAACGGGCAGATCTTGTTCCAATACATGAAACCGAGGCGGTAGCCGTTCAGGTAAGAAACCGTCGACGGGATCGCCAGGCCGACGTAACCGCTCGCGCCGATCGTCTGCGGCCTTGTGGTCCCGTAGAACGCGCTCCAGTTCTCGTTCAGGTAGACCGCGGCCGCGAGTCCGGCCAGGAAAGATCCGTCGTCGGCGCGGTAAGAGATGCTCGCGACGTTGGTCGGGTCCGATCCGGTCGCCGTGCCCATGGAGCCGTCCACGAAGACGAAACCGGTGTCCTTCAGCGAATTATAGTCGCTCGAATAAGCGGATTGGTTCGTGATCCGGTGCAACGCGTCGTTTTGGTTGAAACCCGTCGCGATGACGATCTTGCTGCCGTCGTTCTTGACGTTTTCGTAGGTGCGCACCCTGTCGTCGTCGGTCGTGCCAGGTTTTTTCCAAAGGCCGTTGTTTTCCACGACGTTGGAATCGCTCGCGGCGGGAACGTCGTTGATGCCAAGCCCCGCGTAGAATTCTTTTAGGCCGTTGTAGGCTGACTCGCTGAACGACTGGTCCGCCAAGGTCGAGGTCGAGTCGGACACGACGATTTGGGCGATTGACTTGAACTGTACGCCGCCGCACGCGGCCACGACCGACGAAGCGACGATCGCGGTCGCGGCGAGGCCGCTCAGCGCGGTGACTTTCAGTCACCTTTTGTTGGTTTTCGCAACAAACGCCTTCGCGCCGTTGCCGTGATTTCTGGACATGCGAAACTAATCCTCTTGTTTGCTAAAAGCCTGGTGTGGGCTGCGGAATCAAACTCTCAACTAAATGTATTATAGTATTAATTTCAAAGGCGAACGCAAGGTTGTTCGAATTCGCGCTCCGGATGGGGCATGGGTGGGTTTTTGGTCGATTCTACGGAACAGAAATTCGTTCCGGTCGGATTGGGCGGCACGATTGATCAAACAAAAAAGCGCGCCCGATTGCAGGCGCGCTTTGGTTGGTCGTTCGCGATCTTTAGCTGATGGTCAAATCGTAGGTCCAGCCGGTGCCGTCCAAAAGCGTTCCGGTGGCGACCTGCGTGGTTTTTACGGTGGATCCGAACACGTCGGTCAGAACGTAGGACGCGAGTTCGCCGGTGATCGCGGGCAAGTTGGCGTCAGGGGTTGAACTTGTCCCGCCATTTGCTGGCGTTAAATCGTTTTTGGTCAATTCGTCGCCGGTGATCGTCCAATCGATCGCGGTCGCGATCGGTGTGTTGTTACCATTGCTTTGGGTTTCGTAATTGATCAGGATTTGGCTAGTTAGCAATTTATTGTAGCTTTCCAATATCCCGGTCTTGTCCGCGGTCGCCGAAGCGCGTTTCAGG
>CAZPGT010000087.1:0-2483 GCA_964586345.1 uncultured Mycoplasmatales bacterium
CCTTCGAGCGGCCGCCGAACGCCTCGCGGAAGGTTCGCAGGTTGTGGGTGCGGCCGACCCCGGTCTCCTCGTACGGGTTTTGCCCCGCCGCCTGCAAAGCCCTCAGTTTTCTGAGCCGGACCCGCTCTTGGTCGGATAGTTTGTCGTTGTCCATGAGACGCCACCGTCCTAAATCGATTGGTAGTAATTCTAATATGTTTGCGGGCGGATTCGCAAATAGTTTTCCGATCGGCGCGCGCCCGTTTCGCCTAGGCGTGGAAGAAGTGTTTGAGCGACGCGATCCGGTAATGCCTGAAAGCCGCCAGGTAGTGCAACGCGAAACCGATCGCGTGGATCGCCAGGTAAATGATGATCGGCCAAATCATGTCGACCAGGTTGACGCTGGCCGCGGCCAGCAGCTTGAGCGGGATCGCGACCGCCAGGGCGCAAACCAGGTAGATCCCCGAGGCCAGCAAATCCGCCGCGGGGTAAAAATGGATGAGGAAAACCCGGTTGCAGCCCTTCGTGACGTAAAAGTCGATCGCGCGCAGGATCGAGCCGTAATTTCTCTTGATCCGGTAAAACACGAGCCCGTGGACGGCCAAGAAGGCCAACAGCGAGGCGACTTTGGCGATCGCGTTCGCGTTGAACGCCGTGCCAAGCGATCCGTCGAAGTCGATCGCCCAAAAGAGCGCCAGCGCCGCGAAGCACGCGAAAAACGCGGCGAAGCACGCGGACATGCCTTTGAACTCGCGCGGCGCGAAGACGCCGAACTGCGCGCAAAAGCCCTTCGCCGCGGCCAGCAGCCACCTGCGACCCCTGGCGCGGGACGGTTGGACAAGCGTGTACGTCTTGTCGGCGGGATCGAAATTTTTTGGGTCGCTTATCGCCACGTTCTTGGTTTGCGGCGCGTTCACCGGCCCGTTTGAATAAAAGACGCACCGCGTCTGCGGCGCGCGCGCCGAGACGTGCTCGCGCAAGGCGCCCGGGAAGCCCGATCCGGGCGCCAGCCACCCCGCGCCCACGCCGTTGACGAGCACGTACTCGGGCCGCTTGTAAAGCAGTTTGGCGCAAAGCGCGCGCGCCTTCAGGGGCTCGGGCAAATCGCCGAAACGGGTTTTTTTGTGCTCGGCCAGCCCCCAATCGGCCAGGTAGGCCGCCGCCGCGCCGCTGGCGCCCCGCTTCCTTTGCGCGGCCAAATGGATCTCGTCGCAAAGGACCTGCTGCAACGTCCTGTTCTCGATCCGTTCGCGTTCGCCGGGCGCCAGGACGCTGACGGATTCCAGCACGAACCGCGCGCGTTGCGACTCGGTCATGCCCCAAAGCGACCGCGACCCGAACATCACGTTGCCCACCAGCGGCCGCGCGATCCCCGCCGAGACGTCGAACAGGTCCCGCGCCTTGGCCGGGTTCGCGTCGTAAAAACAGCAAAAACGGTCTTGGCCCGTGCTGTGCCAAAAACCGTTTTTGAGCGCGTCGTTGACGTTTTTGGTCAGGCACGCCTCGTACGAAACGGAGCGCATCCGGCTACCTGTTGCCCGCCTGCTGCAGCTTTAGCAGCTCGTACGCCAGCTTCCGTTCGATCTTCGTGGACTCGACCAGGTCGTTGATCCGCGCCAACTGCTGCTCCAGCTGCTTTTTGCGCTCGGCGGTCTTCGCGACGTCGATGTCCTTGGTCAGCACGAAATTCAGCGCGAAGATCTTCACTTCGCTTTTGGACGCGTACACCGTCCCCGCGTTCAGGATCCCCGACTCGCGCGCGCCGCCCGGGTGCGTGACGTACATGACGTTGGTCGACAGGGCCGCGACGAACGGCACGTGGTCGCGCATCAGGCCGATGTAGCCTTCTGGCGTCTTGACCTCGACCATGCGCACCGGGGCGTCGAACTTGACGCCCTCGGGCGTGAGGACCTTCAGGTTCACGAGCCCTTCGGACATCTACAGGGCCCCCGCTTTCTGCACCGCCTCTTCGATCGTGCCCACGTAGGAGAACGCCTGCTCGGGAAGGTTGTCGTGCTTGCCCTCCAGGATTTCCTCGAAACCCTTGATCGTGTCGTTCAGCGCCACGTACTTGCCCTTGTTGCCCGAGAACTTCTCGGCCACGAAAAACGGCTGGCTGAGGAAATTGCGGATCTTGCGGGCGCGGTTGATGGCGATCTTGTCGTCCTCGGACAGCTCGTCGATCCCCAGGATCGCGATGACGTCCTGCAGCTCGGCGAACTTCTGCAGGATCTGCTGCACGTTCCGCGCCACTTTGTAGTGGCGCAGCCCGACCACGTTCGGGTCCAGCAGGCGGCTGGTGGACTCCAACGGGTTGATGGCGGGGAAAATCCCCAGCGCGGCGATGTTGCGGTCCAGGACGGTTTTCGCGTCCAGGTGCGAGAACGTCGTCGCGGGCGCGGGGTCGGTCAAATCGTCCGCGGGCACGTAAATCGCCTGCACGGAAGTGATCGATCCCGTCTTGGTGGAGGTGATCCGTTCCTGCAAAAGCCCCATCTCGTACG
>CAZPGT010000088.1:0-326 GCA_964586345.1 uncultured Mycoplasmatales bacterium
ACACGTTGTCGGGCTCGACCTGCCCGTGGTGCGACTGGATCGCGTTTTGCACGTAATGGGGCAAATTGCATTCTTTGGCGATCAGGAGGCCCGACTCGACGTGGTCGTAATTCTGCTCGAAATCGATCGCCTTGCCCAAGTCGTGGAAGAACGCGGCCAGCTTCGCCTTGGTCGGGTCCGCGTTGATCTCGCGCGCGAGGAACTCCGCGTAGCGCGCGGCCTCCAGGCAGTGCTGCAGCACGTTTTGACCGTAACTGGACCTGAACTGCAGCCGCCCCACGTAAGGGTAGATCCGCGGGTCGAGGTCGAACACGCGCAACTGCTGC
>CAZPGT010000088.1:336-2466 GCA_964586345.1 uncultured Mycoplasmatales bacterium
GCTCGACGGCTTTCTTGCCGATGTCCGCCAACTGGGCGCGGAAGGCGGCTTTGGTCTGCTCGTACATGTTCTCGAGCTTGAGCGGGTCCACGTTTTTGGCGTCGATCATCCGGCGCAAAAACGAAACGGCCAGCTCGCGCCGGATCGGGTTGGGCGAACTGACCGTTATCTTCGGTTCGGTTTTGTCGACGACGAGCTCCGCGCCCGTCAACGATTCGAACAGCGCCTTGTTGCGGCCCTGCTTGCCGATGATTTTGCCTTTGATCGCCTCGTCCTTCAGCGCCACGGACGCGACCGTCCTTTTGCTGACGGTCGGCTCGGCCATCGACTCCATCGCCCGGATCAGCATCATCTGGGCCTGGGCGTCGCATTGCGACTCGAACTCCTGCCTTTGCCGCGCGTACAGCGCGTCCAGCTGCTGGCGCATCGCTTGGTACAGGTTGTTCAAAAGCGTTTGCTTCGCGTCGGCCAAAGACAGTTGGCTGGCGCGCGCCAAGACCTGGTTCTGGCGCTCCAGGAAAACTGCGTAGCGGCGCGATTGCTCTTCGTATTGGGCCTTGAGGTCCGCCAACCGCGCCAGCGAAGCGTCCGCGTCCGCGATCTTTCGGTTCAGCTCGGCCTTTTTCTCGGCCGCGCGCGCGGCCTCGCCCGCGGAAGCCTCCGCGCGCCGTTTTTTGGCGCCGCGCAGCGCGCCCGCGGCCTGCTTTTTGGTTTTGCGGTGGTTCCAGATCAAAAACGCGCACAGGGCGAGCGTCAAGACGCCCACCAGGGCGCTGACGGCGATTATGCCGTAAAAGACGATCGCGCCGTCGTTGGGAAGGTTTGCGAACATGGTGTTTAGCCCGACGGGGTGCCCGGGCAGGGGCCCGGGCCTTGGATATCGGATATTACGTTGGCCGAATTAACTTCTGACGCCACAATTATATTTCATTAAACCGCGGGCGGCGCAGAAAAAGACGTTAGCTCGGGCGGGCCTGGCTGAGCGTTTTCGCCTGCACCGACTTGAAAAGCTTCCCGTCCTGGTGCATCATCGCGATCAGGCTGCCGCGGCCTTGGCACAGCTTGCTGTTCTCGAACGAGTACCACGAACCGTTCTTCTTGATGACGTCGTGCTGGATCGCCAAATCGACGATTTCCGCGAAACTGTCCACGCCGCGGTTGAAATAGAATTCCAGGTAAGCGACCTTGAACGGGGCCGCCAGCTTGTTCTTGATGACGCTGACCCTGGACTTGATGCCGACGCTCTCGTTGTTTTCCTTGAGGATCTCGGTCCGTTTCAGCTCAAGGCGGATCGAGCTGTAGAACCGCAGCGCCTTCCCGCCCGGCGTAATCTCGGGGTTGCCGTACGCCACACCGACTTTCTCGCGGATTTGGTTGATGAAGATGACGCAAGCGTTCGACCCGCGCAGAATCGCCTGCAGCCGTCTCAGCGCTTTGGACATCAGCCGGGGCAAAAGCCCGATCGATTGGTCCTCGATGTTCGCCTCGAGCTCGGATTTCGGCACCAGCGCGGCGACCGAGTCCAGCACGATCAGATCGATCATTTTCGTTTTCACCAGGGCCTCGATGATCGCGAACGCCTGCTCGCCGTATTCGGGTCTGGCGATCAGCAACCTGTCCAGATCGATTCCCAGGTTTTTCATGTAATCGAGGTTCAGCGTGTATTCCAGATCGACGTACGCCGCCTTCATGTTGTTCCTTTGGCATTCGCGCACGGCTTGCAGCGCCAAAGTGGTTTTGCCCGACGCCTCGTTGCCGTAAATCTCGACGATCCGCCCGCACGGGAACCCGTTGATTCCCAAGGCTTCGTCGAGTTTGTAACTGCCCGACGAGATGACCTGGACCTTCTTGTTTTGGTCGAAAAAACCCAACTGGTCCTTGCCGTATTTGTCCTGAACCTGTTTCAAGGCTTCAAGATATGATTTGTTGTTTTGGCTCATGTTTGTTATTTTACTCCTTGCTATGTGTGGGTGCGCAAAAAAACTGAAACCAGAAAAGACGCGAGACCGCCGCTTTGCGAAAGCGAAGGATCCGCCGCGGCGGGCGGAAGCGTTTTTAAGGTCAAATCGATGTTTTTTTGCGTGGTTTTTTGCCCGTTTTTTCCGAAAAAACGGGCCTGAAAAACGCATG
>CAZPGT010000089.1:0-640 GCA_964586345.1 uncultured Mycoplasmatales bacterium
TTCTCGATCAAGCTGAAGGAGCACGACGTGCCCAAATGCCTTTTGGGCAAAAAAGCGATCGTCGCCGAGCTCAACGACATCCGCAGGCGGCTGGGCAACTTCCGCACCAAGAAAGACGTCAGCGCCAAGGAAATCGAATTGATCACCACCTACGAGGCGTACCTGGAGATGCTGTCGCGCGGCTGCGCGATGGCGCGGATCTCGCTGACGGAGTCCTTGGCGACCAGGTTCGCGGTCTTGGGCAAAAAGGTCGTTCCGCCCTTCACGACGATCCGCGGCCTTGGCGAGGTGGTGGCGGATTCGATCGTCAACGCGCGGAACGAAAGGCCGTTCGACTCGGTCAGCGATCTCGCGAAGCGCACGAAACTGACCAAAACCCATTTGGCGCAGCTGCGCGAACTCAACATCCTGGACGGGTTGCCCGAGGACAACGCGATCAAGCTTTTTTAGGCTATTTCATGAAATCCAGAAACGGGTTTTGCCCCTTTTTGAGGATTTTGCCCATCTCTTCCATCTGCTTTTTTGAATCCTGCCATTTCTTTAGCAGCTTGTTCAGCTCGTCGGGACTGCGCCCAGAACCCTTGATGATCCGCAGTTTGCGCGAAGGCTCTCTTTGCAGGATCTTGGGATCGCGCCGCTC
>CAZPGT010000089.1:650-1059 GCA_964586345.1 uncultured Mycoplasmatales bacterium
ATGGACGACATCAGGATTTTCCACACCCTGATTTGCTGCTCGATCTCGTCGATCTTGTCGTTGCTGATCTTCAGCGCCCCGGGCATCATCTTCACGATCGAGCCAAGGCTGCCCATTTTGTTCATGGCGTTCATCTGCTTCATCAAATCTTCCAGATCCATTTTGCCCGACAGCATCTTTTGCAGCGTCTTGTTCGTGTCCTTCTCGTCAATCGTCTCGGCGGCTTTCTCCGCGAGCGAAATCACGTCGCCCAACCCCAGGATCCGGTCCGCCATCCGGTCGGGATGGAAAACGTCAAGCGAGCCGATCCGCTCGCCCACCCCGGTGAACTTGATCGGCACGTCCAACAGGCTGGTCAGCGACAGCGCCGCCCCCGCCCGCGCGTCGGAGTCGAGCTTGGTGATGATGA
>CAZPGT010000089.1:1069-2373 GCA_964586345.1 uncultured Mycoplasmatales bacterium
TCAGCTTCAGGTAATCGTTGAATTCGGTCGCGACGTTGATTATCTCTTGCCCCGACATCCCGTCCACGACGAAAATAATTTCGTCCGGGCGCACGGCCTTTTTGATGTCGACGAGCTCGTTCATCAGCGTTTCGTTGGTCTGCAGCCGGCCCGCGGTGTCGAAGATCACCGCGTTGTGCTTGTTTTGCTTGGCGACTTCCAAAGCCTCTTCCGCGGTTCGCGCGGGTGATTGCGTTCCTTTTTCGTAAAAGGCGCACCCGACCTCCCGCGCCAGCGTTTGCAGTTGGTCGATCGCCGCCGGCCGGTAGATGTCGAGCGCGACGACCAGCGGATCTTTGCCGTGCTTCGCTTTAAGGTGCGCCGCCAACTTTCCGACCGTCGTCGTTTTCCCTGAACCCTGCAGGCCGACGAGCAAGATTTTCAGCGGGTTTTTGCCGACGTCGATCGCGTTGGTTCTTTTGCCCAAAACGTTGATCAGTTCGTTTTTGATGATGGTCAAAAACACCTGTTGGGGATCTTGGCCGACGTTCACGGTCGTGCCGACGGTCTTCTCGCGAACCGACTTGACGAAATTCTTCACGACCTGCAGGTTCACGTCCGCGTCCAGCAAAGCGATTCGGATTTCTTTCAAGACCTCGGCGATGTCGCTCTCCTCGATCGTTTGCGTGCGCAGCTTTTTGCGCATTTTTTTCGCCACGATCGACGTTATCATCGTTTTTAGCATGTCTAAACCAACCCGAATGTAATTTTTTAAGCAAATCCATTATATTTTCTTAATCGCGATCGCGGCGACATTTCTTGAGTTTTCAAAGATTCGCGCTTCGTTTGGGCAAAAACTTCGTTTCGGAGCGAGCGCGAAAAAGGCCGGAACCCGGGCGCGTTGCGATCGGCCATTTTTTGATTTTGCCCCGTTTTTTACCGTCAAAAATAACTTATGTATTAATACATAAGTTAAAAAAATTTTTTGCGGGTCCAACGCAAAAATCCATTTTTTTTCGCACTACATATATAGTGGAGGAGCAAACGGCCGTTTTCGGACGGTTGGCGACCCACGGTTTTAGCCGTCTTTCTCGGAACCCTAACGACGGACCGGTCTTCCGGAAAGCGCCGCCTTCCCCGCTGAACGTTGCCCCCGCGTCCGGATCCTCCCATTCTGGCCCGGGCAAAGTTTGAGCGGTTCTTTCAAAAACCGCCTTTAAAAACCAAGGAGAGTCACACACGATGAAAAAACACAAATCAATATTGCCGTTGGAAGTGTTCGTCCGCGTTTGATATAATTTAACCATCAGGATCGGTGCGAACCA
>CAZPGT010000090.1:0-2368 GCA_964586345.1 uncultured Mycoplasmatales bacterium
GGACACCTCGCTGCCCGCCTGGGTGAAACGGAAGATGTTGTCGATGAAAAGCAAAACGTCCTGGTTCTGCGCGTCGCGGAAGTATTCGGCCATCGTCAGCGCGGTCAGCGCCACGCGCATCCGCGCGCCGGGCGGCTCGTTCATCTGCCCGAACACCAGGGCGGTCTTGTCGATCACCCCGCCCTCGATCATCTCGTAGTAAAGGTCGTTGCCCTCGCGCGTGCGCTCGCCGACCCCCGCGAACACGGACAGCCCGCCGTGCCCCTTGGCGATGTTGTGGATCAGTTCCTGGACCAAGACGGTCTTGCCAACGCCCGCGCCGCCGAACAAGCCGATCTTGCCGCCCTTCGCGTAGGGGATCAGCAAATCGATGACCTTGATGCCGGTCTCGAAGATCTCGATTTCGTTGGACTGTTCCTCGAAGCTTGGCGGCGAACGGTGGATCGACATCCGCTTGCCTTTGCCGTCGAGCGACTCGAGGTTGTCGATCGTCTCGCCCACGACGTTGAACATCCGGCCCAAAACCTGGTCGCCGACGGGCACTTGGATCGGGTGGTTCGAATTCGTGACGGGGATCCCGCGGCTCAGTCCCGAGGTCGAGCCCATCGCGATGCAGCGCACGACGTTGTCGCCCACCACCTGCGACACCTCCAGGCACAGCTGCGCGCCGTCCAGGGCGACGTAAAGCGCGTCGTTGATCTTCGGCATCTGCGCCTCGGAGTCGAAAACGACGTCGACCACGGGGCCGATGATTTGGTAGATTTTTCCGGTTGCTTGCGTTTTTTGGTTCATTTTGCTCGTCCTATTGCTTCGGTTCGCTGCCCTGGATGATTTCCGTGATTTCCTGCGTGATCGACGCCTGCCGCAACTGGTTGTAAAGCAGCAGGTACGTGTTGTACAGGTCGTTCGCGTTCTTGGTGGCGGTTTCCATCGCGTTGCGCCGCGCGGCGTGCTCGGACAGCTTGGTCTCGGTCAGGCAGCCGTACAGCACGATCTGCGTGAACTGCGGCGTCAGGCTCGCGATGAGGTCTTTGACGTCGGGCTCGAACTCGATCGGCGCGCCGCCGTCGCTTGGGGCGCCGACCTCGATTTGGGTCTGGGCCTTGAACACCTCGATGTCGAAGGGCAGGATTTGGATCGTCTTGGGCTCTTGGACCAGGTTGTTGACGAACTTCGTGTACACCACGCACACCTTCCTGAACGCGTGGCGCTCGTATAGGCCCAGGATTTCCTGGCCGACGCTGTAGCTGATGTCGAAATTGACGTCCGCGTCCTGCAGGTCCTTGATCGCCAGGATGTTGGGCTCGAAATTCTTCAGCCGCCAGAACCCAAGGCTTTTCTTGCCCAATAGGATCAGCTTGTCCTGGGGTCGGAACGATTCGAGCAGCAGCCTGTTCATGTTGTTGTTGAACCCGCCGCAAAGCCCCAGCGACGAGCTGATCAGCACGTAAAGGCATTCGTCGGACGCGGCGCGGGGCGGCTTGACGTACCTCGCGTTCGCCAGGACGCGGCCGATCGTTTTGTAGTATTCCTCGAAAAACTCCGAGACCCTTTCGTGCTGCGCCCTGAACTTGCGCAGTTTCGCGGTCGCGGCCATCTGCATCGCCTTGGTGATCTTCTCGGTCACCAGGATCGACGCCATCTTCTGCTTGAGCTCCTGCTTGGACGGCATGGCTATTTGGCCCCGCCGGCGGGCTCGAGCTCGGATTCGTCGCCGTGCTTGCTGGCGTCGTAGCCCGAGATGCCCATCACGAACCGCTTGATGAACCTTTTGAGTTCCTCGCGCAGGTCGTTTGCCAGCGCGTCGTCCAGCGCCTTGTTTCCCTGCAGCGCCGCGTAGACGGGGGTTTGCTCGAAATACGTTATGAGCTCGCGCTTGAAGCTTTGCATCGCCTCGGCGGGGATCCATTTGATGAACCGTTCCTTGATCGCGAACAGCAAAACCGCCTCCATGCCCTGCTGCAGCGGCGCGCCGTTGGGCTGCTTGAGGATTTCCATCACCTTTTTGCCGTGGTCAAGAACCTTCTTGGTCTCCGCGTCCAGGTCGCTGCCGAACTGGCTGAAGATGTCCAGTTCGCGGTACTGGGCCAACTCGAGCTTGAGCGATCCGGACAACTTTTTGATCATCTGCGTCTGCGCGGCCGATCCGACCCGGCTCACGGACAGGCCCACGTGGATCGCGGGGCGTTGGCCCGAGTTGAACACGTTGCCGACCATGAAAAGCTGGCCGTCGGTGATCGAGATGACGTTGGTGGGGATGTAGGCGGAAATGTCCCCGGCCTGCGTCTCGATGATCGGCAAGGCCGTGATCGAGCCGCCGCCCGCTTCCTTGGCGAACCGGCCCGAACGCTCCAGAAGGCGCGAGTGC
>CAZPGT010000091.1:0-2218 GCA_964586345.1 uncultured Mycoplasmatales bacterium
TCTTGGCGATGATTTTGTTGTACCCGTCGTGAAACTGCAGAATGGGCTTGATTTTGAGGATGCCCCCGATGTACGACGCGACCTTGCCGATCCGCCCCCCGTTGCGCGCCTGGGTCAGATCGTTGAGGACGACGACGCACGAGATGCGGCTGTGCCATTCGGACACGTATTTGCCAACGTCCTCGACGGTCGCGCCGCCCGCAATCATTTTGCGCACGTCCCCGATCAGCCACCGCAGCGAAATCGCGATGTCCTTCGTGTCGAACACGTGGATGTTCTTGGCTTCGGGGAATTCGGTCTCGGCGATCATTTTCCATTGGTTGTACGTTCCCGAAAGGCCCGAGGAAATCGGCAGCATCACCACGTGGTCGTGCTTTTTCAGCGCGTCCGCGATCGTGTCGATGACGTCTTGGGCGCGCGGCAGGCTGGTTTTCACGTTGCCGTCGCTGTTTTTCAGGAAATATTCGTACAGATCCTTGCTGGTCAGCTCCCGCCCGTCGAGATACGTTTTCTTGTCGTCGATCGTCACCAACAGGGAAATGACGTAGACGTCTTCGAACTCGTCGGGGCCGATCGTCGAACTCGTGTCGGTTATGATTGCGATTTTCGATGGCATTTTCACCCTCTTCGATTTATTTTAAACGTATTCAATTTTAAATTATTTTCGCGGCCGGGGCGACATAATGTGCCCCGATCGGCGCGCGAACCTACTGCAGCCTGAGCCTTTTGAGCACGGCGCGGTATTCGCCGATCCATTCGCCGACCGTCTTTCTGCCGAACTCCCAGAACCGGGGATCGGAGAAATCCACGCCCAGCGTCTTGATGAGTTCCAGCGGGGGCAGCGAAGTGCCAAGCGTCAGGAACCGCAGGTATTTCTCAAGCGTTTGGGCGTCGCCTGAGAAAATCTTGGTCCCGACGTAAAGCGCGACCATTTGCGCGACGGCGTATTTGTAGACGTAGAACGTGCCGTCGAAAAAATGGGTGATTTTCAGGATTCCCGCCAGCGTTTGGAGCGATTTGCGCGTCTGGCGGGCGTAATTCCTTCCCGAAACCATCTTGGCGTTGGCGAACGCGCGCAAATACATCGAGAAGATTTTGTCGGCCGCGACCGGTTCGTTTCTGCCGATCGCCGCCACGAACTGCGATTCGAAGTCGTGCAGGACGACCTGCATCAGCGTCGTGTTGAAAAAATTGCCCAATGCCTTTTCGTAAAGCGACGCCAGCAGGCGCGGGTCGTTTTTGTTCCGATTTATCAAAAAGAGGCTGAGCAGGATCTCGTTGACGGTCGAGGCGATTTCCGCGCAGAACGTGTCGGTCTCGCAATAGACGGTCTGGTGCGCGGCCAGGTGCGCCGAATGGCATGCGTGCCCGATCTCGTGGATCAGCGCGAAGACCGAATCCAGCGTGCGGTCGTAATTCAAAAAAACGTAAAAGCGGTCCAACCCGTAAATCCCGCCGATCGAATACGCCCCGGGCTCCTTGTTTGGCTTTGGCAGCCACGAAACCCAGTTGTCCGCGAAAATCCTGCGCACGATCGCGCAATACGGCGCGCCGAGGCAACGCAAGGCGGCCAGACAGATTTGCTTGGCCTTCGCGGGCGGATAGTTGTTTTTGGTCCCGCCGAACAATTCCAGATCGCGGTCCCACGGGTTGATTCTTTTCAGGCCGTGACGCCGCTTCAGCGCCCTGTGGGTGATTCGCACGTACCGCCTGTAGTCGGGCGTCAGCGAATGGACGTTGCGGACGACGAGGTCCACGAAATCCTGGGTCACCTCGTCCGCGTCGTTCTGCGCCGCGACCATGCCGTCGTATTTGGCAAGTCTGGCGAACGCGTCGCCGGACAGGTAGTTGTAATACAGCAGTTTGGCGATCGTGTTTTTGTGGTCCAGATAGGCGTTCTGCAGCGACGCCCACGCCGATTTCCGCAGCGTCGGGTCAAGTTTTTTCAGCAGCAGGTAGCCGTCGGTCTCGGTTTTGATCGGATGCTTCCGCCCTGCCGAGTCGACCGCGGGCGCGTATTTGATTTCCGCAGAATTCAGGATCTGGTAGATCCCGCCCGCGTCGAGCACGCCGTTGGCGCGCAGGCTGACGAGCCTTTCCAGCCGCGCGGGGAGCAAATGGGGCTTGAATTTGAAGATCTGCGCGAACATGCGCTTGTACGGCGCGAACCTTTCGCGCTCCAAAAAGCCTTCGATCCTTTTTTTGAACCGAATGATCT
>CAZPGT010000092.1:0-2205 GCA_964586345.1 uncultured Mycoplasmatales bacterium
AAAGACGCCCCCGCTCATCGTCGAGGACGAGACGGACGCCCTGGAGGACGTGCGTCTCAAATACCGCTATCTGGATCTGCGCCGCCCCGTCATGCACGAGACGCTGCGGCTGCGCTTCAGGTTTCTGCAGGCGGTGCGCAACTATCTGGCTGGTTTGGATTTCGTGGAAATCGAAACGCCCAATTTCACCAAGCAAACGCCCGAGGGCGCACGCGACTACCTGGTGCCGACGCGGCTGGGCCCGAACCGCTTTTACGCGCTGCCGCAGTCGCCGCAGATTTACAAGCAACTGCTGATGGTCTCGGGTTTCGAGCGCTACTTCCAGATCGCGCGTTGCTTCCGGGACGAGGACGGCAGAAAGGATCGCCAGCCCGAGCACACCCAAATCGACATCGAGATGGCGTTCGTGACCGAGCAAATGGTCCAGGACACGATCGAGAGAATGTTCGTCAGCGTGTTCGACGCCGCGTTGGGAATCAAACTCAAAAGCCCCTTCCCGAAAATGAAATACGCCGACGCGATGCGGGTTTACGGCAGCGACAAGCCCGACGTCAGGTTCGATCTGCGCCTAAACGACGCCACGGCCCATTTCGCCGATTCGGAATTCAACGTCTTCAGGGCGATCGTCGCGGAAAACGGGCACGTCGGATTCATCCACCTGCCCGACAAAGCGATCGACGCCAAGATCGCGAAGGTTCTCGAGAAAACCGCCAAGGACAATTTCGCCAACGGGTTGGCGTGGGTCGTTTACGAGGAACAAAAAACCACAGGCGGGCCGCTCGCCAAATTCATGGACTTCGGATCCGTCGGGCGGTTGGTGAAACCCGCGGGGCGCGGGACGCTGCTTTTCGTGGCGCACCGCGACCGAACGGTCGCCCAAAAGGCGCTTGGCGCGGTCCGTGTCGCGTTGAACGAGATATACGGCCTGGCGGATCCTAACGAACACGCTTTCGTGTGGATCGTCGACTTCCCGCTTTACGAATGGAACGACAAAACGAACGGTTACGAATCCGCCCACAACCTTTTCACCGCCCCCAAGACGCCCATGGGCGAGATAACCGAGGCGACGAAAAAGGACGCGGTCGCCAGCTCCTACGATTTGGTGCTGAACGGCTTTGAGTTGGGCAGCGGCGCGATCCGGATCCACAACCCCGAGGACCAGCGCGCGATCATGCGCTCGCTCAATCTGTCGGAAGACGAGATCCGGCGCAAATTCGGCTTTTTGCTCGAGGCGTACCGATACGGCGCGCCGTACCACGGCGGCATGGGCCTGGGAGTCGACCGCATCGTCATGATCGTGACCAGGAGCGCGAGCATCCGCGACGTCATCGCCTTCCCCAAGAACGCCCAGGGAATCGATTTGATGATGGACGCCCCGGGCGCGATCACGGACCAAGCGCTTTTGGACGACGTGTTCGTGGCAATCAAGAAGTAACGAAGCGGATTTTGCCCGGACCCGCCGCTTAGGCGTACAATCACTGCAATTAGTAAAACAACCTGAATGCAAGTGAACCTATGAACTACCAGCGCGAGATCGAACAGAAGGTCTTGTTCGATCCGGCGACGCTTTCCGAAAACGATCGAATCGTTTTGTCGAAAAACTCGGTTAAGAAAAGGAGGGTCTGGACCGCGCTGCTGGTCATAGGCCTTTTCTTGCTGCAAATGCTGCCTTACGCGATCGTCCAAAACCTCGTCCCCACGCTTTCTTCGGTGCTGTTCATCAGTTGGATCGGCAACAGCGCGCTGTTGGCGAACCTGATTCTGGCCGTCGGGCTGATCGCGGCGGGACTCATCGCGCCGCTGACGGCCGGATGGATTTCCAGGGCCAAAAACATCAGGTGGATCATGGTCCTTGGCATCTCCATGGCAAGCGTTGGCTTCGTGTTGTTCGGCTTGGGCGCGATCATCAGCGACAACGGGCTGAACGTCGGCGCGGGGGCGCAGGCCGCCACCGTGTCGGTCTTGTTCGCGATGTCGATCGTCACGCAAATCGGCACGGTCATTTTTTCGACTTTGGGAATCAACTACCTCGTCTCCCGATGGTTCCCCCAGTCCAAAAAAGGCATCGTGCTCGGAATCGTTTTCATGGGCGGCGCGGTGGGCAACATGTGGATCACGCCGATCGTCAAGGAATTGCTGAACAACCAGTTCAGAAACGGTTCTTACGACGTCTTCTTGCTTTTCGGGCTCGTTTCCCTGGTGGTA
>CAZPGT010000093.1:0-2176 GCA_964586345.1 uncultured Mycoplasmatales bacterium
AGGACACCGGAACTTCTGGCGAAGAAGGCAAGGCGGCCTCGATCAAATACAAGCGTTCTTTACAATTGACGGGCAAAAACGTGTTGTCGGGCGAGGCAAAAGACACGGAAGCGAACTCGATCGACCCGGCGATCCTGTTCGGCACCGCTTTCAGCGTCAACAGCCTTCTGAATTTGGCGATTGCGCCGATCAACGTCAACAACATGGGACAATTCGCCTCCGTTCTGTCGTCAAACTCGTACTTCGACATCGGCGCTTCTATCGTGTCCAACGCCTCTTACGGAACTTATTACTTCTTCAATAAGGGGAAATGGAGCGTTGCTTCAGGGCAAGGCGACGCGTTGGGGGCGTTAAAGGCCCACGACTCCGGAACCTCAGCATACCGCAAAGGTTTTTCTTCCCCTTTCTTGGTGGCGAATCACGAAATGACGGAAGTCAAACAAGTCACGGGCACTGCCGGCCCCGTCGGAATTAATGATTCATCTAACAGCGACAACAATATCACGACCTCGGCGACCTATTCTTACAATTTCAACGTTTTGCTCGAAAACGCGAAGAACTATTACTACCCGACATTAAGTTTCGGGTACTCCTTGAAAGATTTGGGATCGCTGTCCAAGATCCAAGCCCCGAGTCAATACGACGAAAACAAAATGCTTTACGGGTACGCGTTCCAGGTCGGCAACTCGATGTACACGGTGCCCGAACCGAAATTCGACAACAAGTCGCTTTTGTTCCGTTCGCCGTCGACCGCGACGCTTACGGACAACCCGACTTTGTTCGGCTCGGCCCAATACGCGGGGCGCGAGTACGTTTACGACTGAAAAACCATGCTCATTAAATGGAATAATGAGGGCGACGACACGTCGGGAACCGGGATGAACAACTTCCCAAACAGCGGCGGCAACCCGTTCAACCCGACCGTCCAATACAGGGCACGGATGATGGTTTGGCAAATGACCAAATTGGGCGTCGTGCCTTACATCCGGGGCATCGCGGCGTTCAACGACACCGTGAACATGATCGCGGAAGGGTTCGCGATCGGCGCGGACGCTTACCGAACCGCCGCGCCAGAAGGCGCTTTGTACGATGAACCGAACATCAGCTGGAACGACTTCATCGGAACGACGTCGACCAACCCAAGCGGCGCGCAAAACAGTTCGTCGTTCCTGAGTCTGTTCCAAACCAATAGCCAAAACCAGTTCGTGGTTACGTCAAAGCCGCAGTTCGGCGAATACACCAACGAACAAATCACGAAATTGCCTAGCGAAGGCGGGTTGCACAACGTTAAGTTAGGCGGCGACGCATTAAACTTCGCGGATTACGACACAAACTGGATCCTGAACGCCGGAAGCAAGCGCGCTTGGTTCAGCTACGTTCAATCATCTGGGGCGGACAACCAAGAGCAAAACCCGCACGTGAAGACGTTCTCCAACAACTTCCCGACGACCGCTCGGACCAATTTCTTCGACCAACCGTCGACCGCGCAAGGCGAAGCGAAGGAAAACTACGACACTTTGCTCCAGCCAGCGGACTACAGCGACCCGACCCTGTTCTACGGCCAAGTGGCCAACCCCGACCTCCAGGGCGTGCAATACCGTTACACCGTGGGCGAAAACGGCCGAACCGTCTACAAAACGATAACGAACATCGACCGCAACGTCACTTTGGGCTCTGGCGACTTCGTGCCGACGCTGACCAACGACTTCCTGATCAACGGGCTAAGCTCGGTGCTCGAGGAAATCGATTTGAGCCTATTGACCAACAACCAGGCCGACGCGGGCAAGAAGGCGACCGTGCTGCAGGACAAATGGGTTCCTTCCGTGTTCACGGTGCGATCCCAACCGACCACGCCGGCCGTGGTCGGCACGGACACGCCTTCGGTCCCTAACCGCAAAATCATCATCCGCGCGTCCAACGTGGATTACATCAACCAAAGCGCGACGTTCACCGCGTACAGCTGGAACGCGCTGACCAAGACTTACGATCTGATGCCTTCTTCCTCGGGCCAAGGCAATTTCGCCAGCATCTCCAACTCCGTGTTCAGCGGCTTCAGCGCGTTGGCGGATTGGGTGTACCCAGTGATCATCGCCGTGCCGATCATCCTAATCGCCTTGATCATCGGCCTTGGATGCGGCATCGGCATCCCGATGTCCAAGCAAAAGAAATCGATCAA
>CAZPGT010000094.1:0-2156 GCA_964586345.1 uncultured Mycoplasmatales bacterium
GCGATCATGATCGCGTCGGACGCGTCGATGATCCCGTCCAGGCTGTCGATCGCGTGCGTCGACTCGATTTTGGAGATCAGCCGGATGTGCCCCGCCCCACGCGCGGAAAGGAACTCGCGCACGGCGGTCACGTCCGCGACGCTGTTGACGAACGACAGGGCGATGAAATCGATGTCGTTGGCGATCCCGAACTCGATGTCGGCCTTGTCTTTCTCGGACAGAAACGGGATCGAGTATTTGGCGTTGGGCAAATTGATCCGCTTCCGGCTGATGACCGTGTGCGAGTTCAGCGCCCGGCACGTGACCACGTTGTTTTGCCTGTCCAGCTCGGCCACGCGCATGCTCAGCTTCCCGTCGTCCACCAGGACGGTCGACCCGACCGCCAGGTCGTTAATCATGTTGTACTCGCCCGACGAGTCGCTGGCGAAGAAGCTGTTGCCCGACCCGAGCATCGGCGCGGCGGTGTGGATGCGCACGAGGTCGCCTTCCTTGATCTTGCATCCCTCGGGGACGATCTCGCCAACGCGGATCTCCGGTCCCTGGGTGTCGAGCATGATCGACACGGGCACGCCAAGCTTCTTAGCCGCGTCGCGCGCGATCTTGATGCGCACCGCGTGCTCCTCGTGCGTGCCGTGGCTGAAGTTGAGCCGGATCGTGGTCACCCCGTTGCGGATGACGTTCTCCACGTACGCGTACGCCTTGTTGGCCTCCGACGCCTTGGCCGGGTCGCTTAGGTCGCGCATCGCGTAGATCGCCTGGGTCAAAGACGGGCCGCAGGTCGCGATGACCTTCGTGCGTTTCAGGTGATTCATGTGCATATGCAAAAAGATTTAAATCCTTTCTTTGATCGTGTTCAAGAGCGCGATGTCCGCGTCGCGGTTGGACCGCCGCATGCGCAGCGCGGTCGCGATCGGGTAGTCGACGATCTTGTTCTTCCTGAGCCCGATCGCGCGGTTCTTGGCGTTTTTGGCCAGCAAGTCGACCGCGTGCATGCCCATCTGCATCGCCAGGAACCTGTCCATGATGTTGGGCGCGCCCCCGCGCTGCAGGTAGCCGAGGCGGTTGATGTTGGTCGTTTTCTTGGCGACCTTGGCGATCGCGGCCTTGATGTCCTCGAGCGTCGGGTTCTTGTTCGCGCCGTAGATCCGCTCGGCGATCACGATGAGGTAGGTGCGGCGCAGCGGGTCCTTGGCGTACGCCTCCTTGACCTTGCGCGCGATCGCCTCGGGGGTCATGTAGTTGTTCTTGGCGATGATCAGGTCCGCGCTCGAGGCCAACCCGACGTAATAGCTCAGATCCGCGCAATAGCGCCCCATGACCTCGATGATCGACGGGCGGCAGTGGGAGATCGCCGTGTCGTTG
This sequence comes from uncultured Mycoplasmatales bacterium, assembly GCA_964586345.1. Lineage (GTDB taxonomy): Bacteria > Bacillota_I > Bacilli_A > Mycoplasmatales > Mycoplasmoidaceae > Mycoplasmoides. Next base: position 1,363 of record CAZPGT010000094.1, read on the forward strand.
ATCTTGAGCAAGACGTCGTAAATCGAGTTCAGCGAGCTGTAAAAGCCGATCGTGAACTCGGTCGAGTTGATGTCGTTGTCGATCGTCCCGGGCAGGCAGATGCAGTTGATCCCCATCTCCGACAGCAGCCGCGCGCCCTGGTAGCTGCCGTCCCCGCCGATGACGAACAGCGCGGCGATCCCGCGCCTTTTGAGGTTGTCCGCGGCCCGCTTGCGCACGCGCGGGTCGGTCGCGAACTCGGGCAGCCGCGCCGAGTAGATGAAGCTGCCGCCCAGCGAGGCGTTCTTTTGCACCTCGTGGTAGTCGGCGGGCGCGAAGCGGTCGTTGACCAGCCCCCGGTAGCCTTCGTAGACGACGTAGGGCGAATAGCCGCGGAAAAGCGCCTGCTGCACGATCGCGTAAATCGCCGTGTTCATGCCCGGCGAGTCGCCGCCCGAGGCCAGAATCGCGATTTTTTTCGTTTTTTTCTTGGTCTTTTTGGCTTGTTGCATACATTAACGGGATCCCGTGGATCCGTGGGAAGGGTATTTAGAAATGTTATCTATTATTATAAAAGACAATCCTTGATTTAATGCGACAGATTTCAAAAAAGCGCGCGCGGATCCCGGTCCGCGGCGCGCCGCGGGAAAAAGCGGGCGGGCTGACCGTTTTTAGGCCCGAAAAGAACGCGTCCCTATTTGCCGCGGTGGTCGCGCAGCACCGTGATTTTCGCCCGGATGCTTTCGCCCTTGATCGTCCAAACGCTCGTGACCGTCTGCTTCTGCTTGGACGCGTTCGTCTTGAACGAGGTCAGG
>CAZPGT010000095.1:0-2101 GCA_964586345.1 uncultured Mycoplasmatales bacterium
TGGTTGATTCCGGCTTCCGCGCGCGGCACGAAGTTGAAGCCGCGGTCGGACGCTTGGGTCAGCCAAATCGCGTTTTGTTCGGACTGTCCCGCGAAAATGGCCATAACGGTCGAGTACGAAGCCGCACCGCTCGCCGTGAACACGTCTTTCCACCACAGCAAATCCTGTTCGGTTGACGGCGTTTTCAACGTCGGGTTTCCGCTTACCCCTGTCGCTTGGTCGAAGATCGACGGGGATGCCGGCGATGTGGCCGTTTCGCCTTCCGCGGCGGCGGCTTCTCCGGATCCGGATGCGGACGCAGTCAGCATCGCGTTGATCTTGCTTCCGTCCAAGACGCCGCGCTCGATTAGGAAGTTCGCGAAGTCCAAACCGATTTGCGAGAACGATTTGCTGCCTTCGGTAGTGGTGCTCTTGCCGCTGCCGAAAATCGCTGTCGGGGCCCATGGGTCGCCGTCAAAGACCGAAGAGTCGGTTTCTCCGTTTGCGACTTGACTAGTTTCGCCAGAACCTGTTGTTGCTGCGGCGGTGAACTTGCCGGTCGTTGTGCCGCCTGACGAATCTCCCCCGGAACCGCCGTCTTGACCGTTTCAAGTCGCCCCCAAGTCCTTAAGCGAGATCAGGATCATCTTCATCGTGATCGGGAAGTTCGAGTAGCTGTTGGTCGCCGCCGAGCTGTCCGCGTTCAGGTTTTGGGTCGCTTCCAGCCACGTGCCAACGGCGTTGTAGTCTGGGGCCCAGTAACTGAACCCAAGCGGCGAGGACTGGTTGTTGAACCATTCGTTCGCCGACGGGCTTGTTCCAAGGCGCGCGTTCAGATCGAAGCGCAGCAATTGGCCTTTGGTCGTGTGGGTTCCCAACGCCTCGATGGCGCGTTTCAGGTTGTTTAGGTAGCTTTGGTAGTTGGTCGAAACGCTGCCCTCGCCGTATTTGTATTGCAAGACGATCGGGCTTTCCGAAGTCGCGCCGGCGGCTTCCAGCGCGCTGATGAACTCGGTTTTGTCGACCTTCAGGTTCTCGCGGACGTATCCGGCGCCGGAAGCGCCGGTTTTTGCCACGACGCCGTTGTTCGAACCGTTTGATCCGGAACTACCCGCCGCTACGTCATCGACCCAGCTGTAGTAAGGGACGAAGAAAGTCGCGTCGGTGCCCGTGAACAGGTAGTCTTGGTCGAAATTGTTTTCCTTAATGTAATCTGAGTAAGGACGCGGCAACCCGCCCAACAGGCTGTATCCGGTCGGCTCGGGAGTCGATGACGAACCGTTGCCGTCCGCGCCGCCGTAAGCGGACGCGGAACTCTTGGAAATCGCGCTGTAGTATTCGGTGTGGCTACCCAGCTTGCCGCTCGTGGTGCTGTTGAAGTTGAACACCCCGTAAGGCACGGACGACAGTTGGAAGTCGCCTGACGAAGGCAACGCCAATTGGGCCAATCGGTAATGGTCGATCAAACCCGAGATGCCCGCGCGGAACACGGTCGCCTGCTTGGACATCGAGTTGTAAATCATTCTGGCCGCGCCCTCGCCGACGTTGTCGTTCAATTTCACGCTTTGGAACGTTTCGCTGTCATCGGCGTTAGCTTGGTACACGCCGATGTAAGGTTTTGGCGTGTAGGCGATGTAGTTGGACTGCGGGGTCGGCCCCACGCCGCGTTGGTAAACTTTTTCGCTGTATTTCGTTATCGCCTCGTCGCGTTTGGTTTCTGGGACGGACGCCCATGAGTCCTGCCCGTTGACCGCGCGTTGGTAAATCGCCTCGGGCGGCGTGGACGTCCCGTAGTTCAAAACGAACTTTTTGATCTTGTCGCCGTTGGACGGGTCCCAAACGTTGGCCGTCGCGCTCATGTAACCGTCGTTCAGCACCCCGACCATCTGGGTCGAGGTGAACGATTCGAAGCGGTACGGCCCCGCGAACCAGGCGTGGTCCAGGAACGTGCCGATCGAACCCGAGCCGTAAAGTTGGTTGAACACGGTGGCGGTGCGATCGATCGTCCGGGTGACGGTTGATCCGGCGGTTCTCGTCGTGTACGCGATTGGTGTCGGATCGTTGTTTATCTTGATGTTTTTCACGTACTCGTTGGTGTGCGGGATCGGGCAGAAGTACGATT
>CAZPGT010000096.1:0-2101 GCA_964586345.1 uncultured Mycoplasmatales bacterium
AAAACGAGCACTTCTACGAACTATACGTTAGCGCGAAGGACACGGACCTGCAAAAGAACCTGGTCGCCGGGCTGTGGTACATCGTCGAGGGGCAGCTGACGATCTTCAAGTCGCGCTACGGGCACAAGATGCTCATCCACGTCAAGAACATGATTTCGCTGGACGACAACCACCCCGACGCCAGCAAAGTCCGTTTCGATTAACGCGCCATGAGCCAGACCAACCCGTTGGAATTGTTCTCGAGCACCGCGTGCCTGCTGCTGAAACTGCATTTGCTGCAGGCCGACCCGTCCGCTTCATTCGGCGAATCCGGGTTCGAGGACGGGACTTTCTTTTTGGACGTGGCGACCAAAGCCGAGCTCAGCAGCAAATCGTTCCCGAGCTTGGAAAAAAGCCTGGTCAGGCTGGCGTCCGGCCTGCGCGACTGCGAGAAAGTGGCGTTGGACAAGCCGCAGGCGTTGGCCGCGGTCGCGTCCGACCCGTTTTCGTCGCGCCTGATCGAGGCGTCGGGCTCAGACGCCTTCACGTTCTTCAGGCCGAAGGGCCAACAGACCATGGTTTGGCACGACGCGCCGGTGCTCGAGCCGTTCGCCGCGCTGAAATTCGTCAGGCTGCTTAACCTGGGCGGGGTGTATTGGCTGGGCGACGAGGCCAACCAGCAGCTCACGCGGATCTCGGGATGCGGCTTCGGATCGCAGGGGCAGCTGGACGCGTTCGCGCGCGAGCACGAGGAGCGGAAAGAACGCGACCACAGGCGGATCGGCAAAAACCTGGAGCTGTTCGCGTTCAACCCGCTGTCGGGCCAAGGCATGGCGCTTTGGCTGCCCGACGGGGCGATCCTGCGCAACATAATCGGCGACTACGTGCACTCGCGCCAGATCGAGCACGGGTTCAGCTTCGTGTCCACGCCGGTCCTGGGCAGCCTGGAACTGTACAAAATCAGCGGGCACTACAGCCATTACGGCGAGGACATGTTCCCGCCCGTCGAGCTGGAGAACGAAACGATGATGCTGCGTCCCATGACGTGCCCGCACCATTGCCTCATCTACCTGTCCAAGACCCGCTCGTACCGCGACCTGCCGATCCGCCTGTCCGAGGACTCGATCCTGCACCGGTTCGAGAGCTCGGGCGCGCTGCTTGGCCTGGAACGGGTGCGGATGATGACGCTTCTGGACAACCACGTCTTCTGCCGCCCCGACCAAATCGAAAGCGAGATCGTCAACGCTTACGGCGTCATCAACGAGGTGATCGAGACGTTCAACCTGAGGATCGAGCGCGTCGATTTGGCGCTGCACGACCCGAAAGACAAACTGAAGTTCATCGACGACGAGGCGATGTGGCGCGCGAGCGAGGCCCAGCTGGAGGACGCGCTCAGGAAGCTGGGCGTGCCTTACGAAAGGCAGATCGGCGACGCGGCGTTCTACGGCCCCAAAATCGATTTCCAGTGCCGCACCGCGCTGAACAAGATCGTCACGTGCTCGACGATCCAGCTGGACTTCTCGCTGCCGCAGAAATTTAGCACGACCTACGTGGATTCGTCCGGGCAAAACGCCCGCTGCGTCATTATCCACCTTGGGATCGTCGGGACCTACGAGCGGTTCATCGCGACGCTGCTGGAGCAGACCAAGGGCGTTTTGCCCCTGTGGCTGGCGCCGCGCCAGGTGGCGATCATCCCCGTCAGCAACGAGGCGCACCTGCCCGCGTGCGAGCGGCTGCACGCGTTCCTGGCGGCGAACGGGATCCGCTGCGAGACCGACGCGCGCGACGAGCGGCTGTCCAAGAAAATCCGCGACGCGCAGGTGCGCAAAATCCCGCTGCAGATCGTCATCGGCGACCGCGAGGCGCAAAACCCCGACCAAATCAACTACCGCGAGCGCGGCTCGGAACGGATCGTCAGCATCAGCCGCGACGGGTTCGTGGCGATGATCCGCGCCGCGAACGAGGCCCACGCGTAGGTTCGGCGCATGAAGAAAGCGTACGTCATCGACACCAACCTGCCAGCGGTCTCTGGCGAGGACATCGGCCTGAAGCGGCTCGAGCAGTTCTTCGAGCGCGCCAAAAAGGAGGATTGCGCCGTGATCATCAGCACGAACGGCTGGTA
>CAZPGT010000097.1:0-2047 GCA_964586345.1 uncultured Mycoplasmatales bacterium
CGGGGCGGCTCGGGGCTGAAGCACCGCAGCGTGGCGCCCGTCAGCCGCTTGATTTCTGATTCGTCCGCGTCGTCCCCGGCCCACGGCACGAGCAAAACCTTCCGATCGTCAAGCGACGCCCGGAACGAATCGAGGTCGGGCGCGGACGCGATTTGGGCCGCGTAGCGCCGCGCCACGGCGTCGCGCAGCGCCGCGTCGTAAACCCGGCTCATTTCCCCGACGTACGCGGCGATCCCCTCCGCCTTGACGGGGGTTTTGCCCGGCGCGTTGCGCCATTTCGCGACCGCCTCGCCGCGCGCGGCCTCGGCCGGGCCGACGATGAGCAAAAGCGGCGTGCCGTAAACCTCGTGGCGCGCGATCTTGGATCCCAGCGACTCGTCCGTCTCGTCCAAACCCACCCGGTAGCTTGGCGCCAACGCGTCGCGCAGCGCGCGGGCGGCTTGGGCGACCTGGGGGTTTTTGTTTGCGAAAAGCGCCAAGACCGTTATTTGCTCGGGCGCGATCTGGAACGGCAACACCAAACCGGCGTCGTCGCCGTGGCTCATGACGATCGCGCCGACGATCCTGGTGGACATGCCCGCGGACATCGTGTGCGCGAGCTCGTAGGCGTTGTTCGCGTTCTGGAACTTGACGTCGAACGCCGCCGCGAAATTCTGGCCCAAATCGTGGGCGGTGGCCGACTGCAGCGCCTGGCCGTCGGGCATGATCGTCTCGTGCGTGAACGTCGCGACCGCGCCCGCGAACCGCTCGCTGGCGCTTTTTTGGCCCGAGAGCGTGGGGATCATCAGCGTGTCGCTGATGAGCCTGCCGTAGACTTCGTGCATCGCGGCGGCCGTCGCCAGCGACTCGGCCGCGGTCGCGAACGCGCCGTGCAGTTCCTGCCAGTGGAACTCGCTGTTGCGCAGAAACGGCCGGGTGTTCTTCTCGATCCTGTACACGCTGCACCATTGGTTGTACAGCAGGGGCAGCTGCTTGTAGTTTTTGAGCGTTTGCGCCCACAGGCGGCAGAAAGCGACCTCGGACGTGGGCCTTAGGACGTAAGGGTCGGCCAAAGGCTCGCCCGCGCGGGACGTGATCAGGAACAGCTCGGGGCTGAAGCCCGCGACGTGGTTTTTCTCGCGTTGCAGCTCGCTGTGCAAAAAAAGCGCGGGCAGCGCGACGTTCGCCGCGCCCAGCCGCGCCAGTTCCGCGTCCAGCCTTTGGCGGATGAGTTCCCAGATTTTCCACCCGCGGGGCAAGAAGCTGACGAACCCCTTGATCGACCCGTAATGGATCAGCTCGGCGCGCTCGACGACGCTGGTGTACCAATCGCTCAGGGAAACGCTTCGGCTGATGATCCCGCTGTTTTTCTTCATGGCGCCCGGGAAACGGCTAAATGACCTTGAAAACGGAAAGCAGCGCCAAAACGAGGACGCCGACCAGAATGGCCAGGATCGCCAGCGAGATCCAGGTGCGGATCCTCTTGGTCTGGCTTTTGGTCCTGCTGATTTCGTTCTCCAGGTCGTTTTGGTGTCGTTGGTTTGCCATTGCCGTCGTTGGGATGTAGTTAGCGAATCTATATTATATACGAAATTTGGCTAACGGCTGATTAATTTGGACGGCTTGCGGATCTTCAGCTCGACCTCGCGCTCGTATTTGCCCATGCGCGTGTACATGTGCACGCCCGCGATCGTCAGGTTCCCGAAGCACGCGAGGATCGTGCACGCGGGCAAAAGCCACACGAAGACGTCCATCGCGGCCGCGGAGCTTTCCGCGGTCGGCGCCGCGCCGGCCACGGCGTTGCCCGCCGCCTTGAACGCGAAAAGCAGGGGCACGAAGACGATCACGTTCTGCAGCGTGGCCACCAGCCACGAGAACCCGATGCGCTGCGTGGACTGGAAATACAGCTGCCCGGTCGTTCCCATCGCGAGGAAAATCGCCTGGATCATCAGGATCCGCAGCAGGTAGAGCGTGTACGCGAGATCCTTCTGCTGCACGTCGAAAAGCCCCGTGAGCATGATTTCGCCCACCCCGAACGCGAACAGCAGGTACAGCGCCGTCCCGACCG
>CAZPGT010000098.1:0-2032 GCA_964586345.1 uncultured Mycoplasmatales bacterium
TACGTGGTCTTGCGCGAAAGCGAAGAGGTCAGCGAATACGTCGTGCTCAAGACGACCGGATAATCCCTGATGAACCTGTCGGACTGCCTTTTGATGTCGTCGAGCGTGTATTCGCGGCGCCTGTTGTCGGAATAAAGCTCGGCGTAGCGGTTCCTGAGGTGCGCCTTGAACATCCGCATCGAAAGATCGGCGTATTCGGCCATTTTCGTTTCGAAATCGTAGTCGGCCAAGGCTTGTTCCAATTCCCGCGCGCGCCGGTTGATTTCGTCGTCCCGTCTCGCGTAAAACAGGTTTTGGCAATAAGCGACGACCGCCTCCGGGTCAGCGGCGAAAACGGTTTTGTCGGCCAGCGAATAGATCCGGCGAAGCCTTCTTTTCCGAAAGAAACCGATCTTGCCCTTCCTTTTCATCAGGTATTCGTATTCAGCGGCGAACTGCAAGACCAGTTCCGCCGATACGCCAGGCCCGAAAACGTTTTCGGGCAACGGGACGGCCAGGGTCCTGTAATAGTCCCTTCAATGCAAATTTTCCTTGTGGATGGCGTCGCGTTCGGCCAGCAGCGCGAACAGCTCGTTTTTGAGGGCAAGGTTGTCTTGCAGCGTTTCCAGCCTTCGGGCCATGTCCTGCTCGTCGCCGACAAAGTCCCATCCGGGCATCTCGGGCGGCAAAGGCGGCTGGTTCTTGACGAAATCGTTCTGGTTGTTGACGCTGCCAAGAAGCGCCGCGATGAAGTCGATGCCGTACTTGCGCAGCTTCTCGACGACGTTTTCGATGGCCGAGTTGTTGCTGGACGCGACGGCGACCGACTTGCCTTGCATGATCGCGTTCGCGAGAATGTTGAGGATCGTTTGCGTCTTCCCGGTCCCCGGCGGGCCCTCGATGACGCTCATGCCGTGGCTCAGCGCGTTGTCGATCGCGGCCATTTGGCTTAGGTTGAAGCCGAACGGATAGACGACGAATCCGGGGCCGTCTGGGTCCGGCTCGATCGGTTTTTGCATCAGGAACGTTCCTAGCGCGCTGTTTTCGCGCACGCCGCGGATCTTTTCGTATCGGCGCAGCAGAATGTTGTTGCCTTCCTCGTCGGTCAACCCTATCCGGTCGGCGAGTTCTTTAAGGTATTCCAGTCGCTTGTCGGCTTCTTCGCGGGTCACGCCCGCGAAAACGATTCGGACCGAGCGCGCCGGCCACAGTTGGCTCCAGCCGCTGTTGAAAACCAAACGGCAATGGCCGTCGAACCATTGGGCGGTCTTGACGTTCGCGACCGGTTTGCCCGCGCACAAGACCTGATTGCCGGCGATCTTCTCGTTGCGCGGGTTTTTGAGGAACTGCACATTCTGGGAATTGAACGCGTACGTCTTGCCGTTTTTGAAACGGATGCGGATCAACGGCTTTTTGCGCTCGTACCTGAACCCCGTGATTTCGAACGTCTTGTCCTCGCCGTCGATCAAAACAAGGTAATTCAGGTAATTTTTGATGACGTACAGCTCTTGTTCCATGGAAACCTTTTTTCAACCGCTTTTTTTCGTCTTGTTTCTGTATGGATTTTACTAATTTCCGGGCGAAAACAAAAAACTAGTTGGGACGGGCCCAACCAGTTGCGAAAGGTTTTTGGTTTTTGCTAAGAAAAAATCCCTTTGGGAACCGAAATGGTCCTGCCGACGGTCTGCGGCGCGGGCGCGTCGGTCGCGATCGCTTGCCCGGGAAGCGTCGGCCCCGCGTGGAAATTGCCCATCACGAAGCCCCAGAAGCTTTGCTGGCCTCCGCCCGCGTAAAACCCGTTGAGGATGATCACGGACGCCACTTTGGAAAGGGTTTCTACCTTTTTGGGCGAGGTTTGGTTTTGGTTCGCCGAGAGCGCGGATCGGATCTCGGTTAGCGTTTGCCCGGTCGAAACCAGCGAGATGTGGCCGTTCGGGTCGGCCGTGCTCGCGTTGTCGTAGGACACGTCGACCCCGCCGCTTATCCCGGCCATGGCGGTCCCGAAATAAAGCAGGATGATGCTTTGCTTCGCGTTGTTTCCGCCGTTTTCGTT
>CAZPGT010000099.1:0-1887 GCA_964586345.1 uncultured Mycoplasmatales bacterium
TTCCTTCAAAGCCGGCGAATGTCTTTTTTGCATGCTTTCTCTCTTCAAGTTAACCAAATGATAACATTTTGATCCGAAAAAGCCGCTTAATGTTGCTTTCCGCGCGCCGCGCCGGGCGAAAAAATTTTGAAATTCTCCTTTTTGCGTATAGAATATTTGAGACGCCGCGCGGACGCGGCGTTCCCGTTCCGGGCGCGGATCGCCCGGAGCACGACACAACGACAACCGAAACCAGAAATTTAGCCTCTATAGAAAAAAACATGGAAAAGAAAAACAAGAAACTGGCGGTCCGCCTGCTGGCGGCGTCGCTAGGGTTTTCCGCGGCTTTGGCCGTGGGGATCACGGTGCCGCTCAGCTGCACCAAGGCCGGTTCCGACGCGCAGGCCGCGCCGAACCAAAGCGGTTCGGACACGAGCCCGGGCGGCGGCAACGGCGGCGGGTCCAACCCGGGGGCTTCCAACCCCGCGCAGACGTCCGCGTACGCGGAAGCGAACGGGTTGCTGAACCAGGACCAGCGCAAGGCGTGGGACCTTTATTTGGGATACATCGACGCGCTGACGAGGGATGCGGTACCGCAGTACCCGACGGACAAAGACCATTTCGGGTCCATCCCCCAAGTGCCCCAAATCAACCCCGTACCGGTCACGAGCCAACCGGCCCAAATCGTTACGACCGACGCTTTCGTTGCCGAGCTCATCGACATGCTCGAAGCCGGCTTGCGGGATCCGTCCGGGACGGGAAGCGTTAGCGCCAAAGACCTGATAGCCGAGTTGCGCGGCAAGGCGGGCAAGATCAAGTTCACCGCCCCGACCAACCCGATTTTGCCGTCCCATTCGACGTGGACGGACTATTTCGCGCTTAGCAAGGGCGACGCTGTCCCGGTGTGGACCTACAAAGAAAGCGTGGGCGCGTCGCTTGACACGGCCAAATACGAACTGTACATGCCAACCGACTGCCTGACGATCGCCTACGACGACTCTGGCATGCCCGTCATAACCCACAAACTGCCAAAATACTCGACCAACGCCCAACAAACCAGATTGGTCGTGTCCAAGTGGAACGGATCGAAGGCGACGTACCTGTTCAAGGACGCGCCGATCCGGTTGCCGAACTCGCTGTTCAAGGATTTCCCGGCGTACTATTCGCAGATTATAAAGAACGCGCGCGCAATCGAATCCGAGACGAAGGCGATCCTTGACGCATACAAATCCAACATGGAAACCAACGGCACGGGGCGCAACTGGTGGAACCAAGCCGCGACCGCGACCGCGCGAAGCAACGAAACGTACCTGAAAGCCGACCTGATCCAAACGACGGCCGGACCGGACGCGGCGGCCGCTTCGCTGGTGATGGCGTGGATCAAGGACAACGCGAAGCCGCGGGCGGCGAACCAGCCGCAGGCGTCAATCCCGAGCGCGTTGGCGTCGGTTGCGTCCGTACCGACCGGCCACCCGCTTTATTACGCGGCTTCGGGGCCGAAAACCGTTTTTTCCGGCACGGATCTAGAAGGCAGGACGGTCGAATTGCGCCTGGACGTCGTCGATTTCGCCTTCGACGCGACGATCAACAACGTTTTCGCTCCGGGCGCGGATCTGGTTACGATCGTCCCCAAAATCAAGCTGGGGGCCGGCAGCAGCCTTAAGATTTCCGCGGCCCCAGGCAAACCCGAAAGCCAGGCCCCCGCGGTTCCCGCGACGGTGGAACTGAAGACCGACGAATGGATCGACGCGTCCCGCCTCGTGGACGTGGCGGACTTCTCATCGTTCTGGCAAACGCTGTGCTTCGACCAGGCCGAACGCGACGTGAACCACGACGCCGTCAACCTCGCGCACCGTTCCACGGAGCAAAAGCTGGCCGCGTGGGAGAAACACGTCAAGGCCAACCAGC
>CAZPGT010000100.1:0-1854 GCA_964586345.1 uncultured Mycoplasmatales bacterium
CGCCCCCGTGGCGGGAACCGGTTTTTTTTCGTCGCCGCTGGACCCATTTAAAAGCGAAAACGCTCTTCCGTATTTGTATAATTAAGTGATTGAATTTTTTGCGCAGGTCAGAAAAATGAGTTCAACGACGAAAACGCTCAACCAAAAGATTTTGGATTGCGGCAAGAAGCCGCGGATCATCCTCGCCGAGGGATGGTCCTTGCCCGTCCAGCAGGCGGCCGAGGAACTGGTCCGCAACCACCCGATCGCCCCAATCCTGCTTTTCCGCACCGCGGCCGAGGTCCCCGCGCTGATGCACCAGGGGATCCAAAGGATTATAATCGACCAAACGGATCTGTCCGGGTACGCCAGCGCCCTGCACGAGCTGAGAAAGTCCAAGGGCATGACCCCCGAGCAGGCCTTGGAAGAGGTCAGGAAGCCAAACGTCCTGGCGGCCTTGCTGGTGAAGCTGAACGAGGCCGACGGCGAGGTGTGCGGCAAGGAATACGCGACCAAGGACACGCTGAAGCCCGCCTTGCAGATCATCAAGACCAAACCCGGATGCAAACTGGTTTCCAGCGTGTTCATCATGGAACGCGGGAACGAGACGCTGCTTTTCGGCGATTGCGCGATCAACATCGCCCCTTCCAGCGAGGAATTGGCCGAAATCGCCAAGGGCATCGTCCGCTTCGCGAGGGACGTGCTCAAGATCCCCGCGCCGAAAGCCGCGATGCTGAGCTATTCGACCTTGGGGTCCGGCGCGGGCGAATCCGTGGACCGGGTCAAAAAGGCGCGCGAGCTCGTGGTGTCCGACCCCGAGTTCGCCGCAAGCGACGTCGCGGGCGAGATCCAGTTCGACGCGGCGTACGTCACCGAGGTGCGCAGGCAGAAGGCCCCGGATCTGGGCTGGGACAAAAAACCCGACGTCTACGTTTTCCCGACGATCGACGCGGGCAACATCGGGTACAAGATTGCCCAACGCCTGGGCGGGTTCGAGGCGACCGGGCCGATCCTGATCGGTTTGGACAAACCCGTCAACGACCTGTCGCGCGGCGCTTCCGTGTCCGAGATCGTCAACGTGGCGATCATCACCGGCGCGCAGGCCGCGCTGAAATAGCCCAAAAAGGGGGATTGGTCATGAAATCATTGGCGATCCGCGATTTCAGCATGGCGAAGCCAGCGAAGCCAAGCGTCAAAATCGGCTACCGGGTCAAAGACGTCGAATTGGTCGACCGCGACATGAATTGCGTCATGCTTTTGGGGACCAAGGGGCCGAAAATCGTCTCTTGCTTCCCGTCGATCGACACGGGCATCTGCGAAGCCCAGGCAAAGACCATCCACGCGATCGCGACGCGAAAGGGCATAGGGTTGATCAACGTCAGCGCCGACCTGCCGTTCGCGCACGGCCGCTGGTGCATGGCGAACGAATTGCCCGGCGCGCTGCTCCTATCCGATTTCAACGGGCTGAGGCTGGGTAAGCAGCTTGGCATCCTCATCCCGTTCGCGAACCTGCTGTACCGGTGCGTTTTCGTCCTGGACGAGGCGAACAAGGTAATCTACATGCAGTTCGCCAAGAAAGTCGGCGCGCCGCTGGACTTCAAGGCGCTGGAAGCCTTTCTGAAGAAACTGTAGGGCCTTCGAGCGGAATTCCGCCCGCGATCGGCGGAAACCGCGTTCATTGATTTTTTTGGGGGGGATTTGAAATGCAAGCAATCAGCGCGAAACCTTACGCAGAACCGGCTAAAGTGGTCGTCATGTACGATTTGGCAGGCAACATCGTCAACCCCGGGGTCAAGCTCAACGCCCAAGAGCAATTGCTGACACCAACGACGCGATCTACGACGCCGAGTCGACTATGCTCGAGAACCTGTACCG
>CAZPGT010000101.1:0-1752 GCA_964586345.1 uncultured Mycoplasmatales bacterium
GATCGCGGTGATCAAGGACGGCAAGTCGTACAACACGTGCATGGGCTTCTCGCCGCTGGAAGGCCTCATCATGGGGACGCGCAGCGGCAGCGTGGACGCGGCGGTCGTCGACTACATGTGCGCCGAGCTCAAGGCGACCCCCGCCCAGGTCACGGACGTTTTGAACAAGAAATCCGGGATGCTGGCGCTCACGGGCAGCTCGGACATGCGCGACGTGTTCGCAAACAAGCAAAAGAACGAGACCGCGATCGCGATGTACGCGCAAAGGGTCGCCGATCACGTCGTGTCCTTCGTCAACCAGCTGGGCGGGAACGTGGACGGCATCGTGTTCACCGGGGGCGTGGGCGAGAACGGCTCCGAGGCAATCGAGCGGATAGTCGCCGCGCTGCCGCTGCTTGGGCTGCGCCACGACCCAAACGCGCTGCGCGACCGATCCTACGACGACGTCAAGCGGTTCAGTTTGCCCGAATCCAGGTACGCGCTGTACCAGATCAGGACCAACGAGGAGCTGATGATCGCCAAGACCGTGCTGCGGTTCTTGCGCCAACCCGCGTAGCATGCTGTTCGTCGTCTGCTCCAACAAGTTCGACGCGTACCTAGGCAAGTGGCTCGGGTTCGCCGCGAGCAACCCCGGGCTGAGTTTCGTGTTCATCAACGACGCGGGGATCCCGGGCCGCGAGATCGCGCCCGCGGCCCGCTTGCCGAACGTCAGGGCGATCGACAACGGAAAGAACATGGGCAAGGTGCGCTCGCTGTTCGCGTTCGTGCTGTCCGAGAACGTCAGCGACTGGATTTTCTGCGTGGACGACAAGGGCAAGTTCCTCGTCGACGGGGCGCGGCTGCTGGAAATCAGCCAAACCCCCCTGGACCCAGAGACGCTTTACGTGGCGGACAACGCCGACGCGCGGGGGAAAACGCTTGGCGACGCGTTCCCCGACGACGGCTCCAGCCTTGGCGAGTTCTATTTCGCGCGCGGCAGGGTCGGCGACAAGTTTTTGCTGTGGCACAGCGGCCGGCTCCTGGAAAACAGGGCCCGCGTGGCCGAGTTCATGAATTTCTCGGGGCACGTGTTCGAGACCGCGCTGCTGAGCTTTTACTACGACCTGAAAACGCGGAAATTCCCCGACGTTCTGATAGAATACGCGTACGCGCGCGACGGCATCACGGCCAACAACCTGGCCAACAAGCTCAAAAACCCCGAGTACTACGTCTGGGAGCAGCATTACGTCTTGCGCCGCGGCCCGTGCCTGAGCCAAAGGATCGTCCGGCTGTTCTTGCTGTGGCACCTGCGGCGATCGGGCGGCGGGGCGGCGGGGCTGGATCCCGTCGACAGGTTCCTTTACGCCGCCCTCAGGGCGACTTTCGCGTTCCGCGCGGTCAAGGCGCTTTACGTCCGGCGGCTGCGCAGACTGGTCGCTGGATAGTTTCACACGCAAATGTCCGAATACAGAATCGCGCTGAAAAACACCTACATCAGCTTCATCGTCAACGTCGCGTCGCTTTTGGTGTCGTTCGCCACGTCGTACGTCACCAACTATTTCTTGGGCACGAGCAACTACGGCTTCCTGAACATCGCGACCGCGCTCATCCCCTACGTGACGCTGGTGGTCAGCACCGTCGGCACGCTGACCACGTACCGGCTGTACGAGCCGCTGGCGAAAAAGGACTACGCGCTCGCGAACGAGCTGATGCAGCGCTCGCTTTACGAATACCGGACCCGCGGCGCGATCGCGTTCGCCAGCCTTTTGGTAT
>CAZPGT010000102.1:0-1709 GCA_964586345.1 uncultured Mycoplasmatales bacterium
ATCCCGACCTGGCGCGCGAGCGGCGCGAAATTGGTTTCGTTCCACGTCGCGAACCATCGCGGCGGTCCCGCGGGGCGCTTCCTTCTTTTGCGTTTCTTTCTCTTTTGCAATTCCTTGATCATGGTCCTGATTTCCGCGAACCTTGCCGCGCAATGCCCGCAGCAGGCGTAAAACCTCTTTCTTTGGCTTGGTATTCTAAAATGTTTTTCGGCGGCCGGCGCAACAAAACGGATCGGACGAATTTCCCTTAAAAAGGTCCGACGTTAAGATTATCCAATGTTTCGGTTCAAAACGAGTCCCCCGTTTGCGCCTTTTTCGTCCCGCGATTTTCCCGAAATTTTTCCGAAAAAAACCCGCCCTTTCATGCCGAAAGGGCGGGTCGTTTCCGTTTATCGCGGGTTAAGCGCTATTGCTTGCCCGGAGGTTTGGGGGCGGGAGCGCCGGGAGGCTTGGCTGCCGCCGGTCTAGGCGCGGAAGGGGCCCCCGGAGGTTTGGAAGCGGCAGGCGCCGCCGCGCCGGCCGGGCGCGGAGCGGGTCTTGGCCCGCTCGGGCCGCCGGGTCTGCCGGCCTTCAGCATCTGCGGCTTGGCCTTCACGCCGGCCGCGGACGTGTTTTCGATGATCTTCTTGAACACGCCGCCCACGGAAGTGGTCAACGTGTCGATCTTTTGGCCTTGCAGCTCGAAACCGACCTTGATCGATTTCTTTTGCTTGGACATCGGGATGCCGATGCCGCATCCAAGGCCGACAATCAACGCGACGATGACGATCGGCACGGCGATGATCACCGGGATGACCCAGTCCGCCATCGCGCTGAAGCCGCTGAACACGGAGTTGGACACGCTGCTGAAGCTGGTTTGGCTCGAAGGCATGATGTCGTACGTCTTGGTCAGCGCGTTCCAGCTGTAAGCGGTGAACGTCGCGCGCTGCGCCAGGTAGTCCACGTTCGTCGCGCGGATGATTATCTTGCGGTTGGGGATCGCCGGCGCGTCCGTGCCGACCACGTCCGGCGTGGTCGGTTGCGCGGTGATCTTGAACACCGTGTTCACCCATTTGTCCTGCAGCACGGTCGCTTTCTTGCCCGCGTCCGCGGCGTTGTTTGTCAACAGGCTCAGATCGATGTCCTCTAGCACGGCGCTCAGGCCGTTGGTCAAAAAGTCGTTTGGCAGGTTGGCGACGAATTCGCCCGAACCCAACGTCGCGGCGCGGTCGATGCTGGCGATCGTCTTGTACACGTTCCGGCCGTTCTCGCCGATCACGTAGCGGTATTGGATCCCGTCCGATCCGGTTTTGTCCAGCTGGCCGTAGAATATGGTCGGGTCCGAGTAGTCCGCTGGTTGGATCAGCGTCTTGAAGTTTTGGCTGGTTTCTGAATCCGAGACCGAAGGCGAATCGAAGAACGTGCTCGCGAATTGCGCCTGGTCGGGGATGCTGGTGGACAACGTCGGCGTCACCGCCTTGGTCGCGCTGGCTACTCCGGAAGGGGTTACCGTGAACCAGGCGCGCTTGCTGCCCGCGTTCAGCAACCAGTTCGTGTTGTAACTGTCGGGGTTGTCGTTGGAAGTATTGTAATTGAGCAGTCCGCCGGTGTTCGGCGTGTTTTCGATTTGCGCTTTCGTGTATTCGCCGATTTGCGGCTTGGAAGTCACCACGAATTGGTTTTGCGCCTGTGCGGAGGACTTGTACAGGCTCAGGAAGTTCGAGCTTGTC
>CAZPGT010000103.1:0-1572 GCA_964586345.1 uncultured Mycoplasmatales bacterium
CGCGGACTACGTGAAGAACATGATCACGGGCGCCGCGCAGATGGACGGGGCGATCCTGGTCGTGTCCGCGACCGACGGCCCGATGCCGCAAACCCGCGAACACATCCTTCTGGCGCGCCAAGTGGGCGTTCCGAAGATGGTCGTGTTCCTGAACAAGTGCGACGTCGCCAGCGACGTGGAAATGCAGGATCTTGTGGCCGAAGAGGTCCGCGATCTGTTGAAATCCTACGGGTTCGACGGCGACAACACGCCGATCGTCCGCGGCTCCGCTTTGGAAGCGATGAACGGCAAACCCGAATGGGAAGAAAAGATCCGCGAGCTGATGAAAGCGGTCGACGAAACGATCCCCGAACCGGTCCGCGACGTCGAAAAACCGTTCCTGCTGCCGATTGAGGACGTGATGACGATCACCGGCCGGGGCACCGTGGTGACCGGGCGGGTCGAACGGGGCACGCTGAAGCTGAACGACGAGGTGGCGATCGTCGGTTTGGGCGAGACCTTCAAGTCCGTCGTGACCGGGATCGAGATGTTCCGCAAGGAACTGGACGAAGCGCGCGCGGGCGACAACGCGGGCATCCTGCTGCGGGGCGTGGAACGCGCCCAGGTGCAGCGCGGGCAAGTGTTGGCCAAGCCCAACTCAATCACGCCGCACAAGAAATTCCGCGCCGAGATTTACGCGCTCAAGAAGGAAGAGGGCGGCCGGCACACGGCGTTCCTGAACGGGTACAGGCCGCAGTTCTACTTCCGCACCACGGACGTGACCGGGTCGATCCAGCTTAAGCAGGGCACGGAAATGGTGATGCCCGGCGATAACACGGAAATCGTCGTCGAGCTGATTTCGACGATCGCCTGCGAAAAGGGCAGCAAGTTCTCCATCCGCGAGGGCGGACGCACCGTGGGCGCGGGGACCGTGGTCGAGGTCCTCGAATAAAGGTCAGCGGCGGCCAAACGAAAAACGCGGGGTTGGCCCCGCGTTTTTCTTTATTCCGGCGGCTCCAAGAAGACGTTCCGCTTCGCCTTTTTTAACTGGCTGACGATCCTTTTGACCGTGTAGCTGCCGATTTTGCGGTTCTGCCGCAGCAATTCCGCGCGCACCCGCCGATGCCCGTACTCGGGATGCTGGTACATTATGATCGCGATCGCGACCTTGAGTTTGGCGTATTTGTCGGGCCGATCGAGGTTGTGCAGCGTGTAGTAATAGACGCTGCGGTGGATTTTGGCGAGCTCAAGCAGCGCGCGCAGCGGGTATTTCCTTTTGAGTTCGGCGACGATCGCGACGAGCCGCCTCTTTTCGGCCTTGCCGCCCGCCCCGATCCCTTGGGCCCTTTCGGCGAACTCGGTTTCCATCCGCGACAGCCGCTTTCTCTCGTTCCGCGCTTTGGCGGCCCGCCGGCGTCTCGTTTTCGCCGCGGCCGCCGCCGCCTTGGGCGAAGGCGCGTTTTTCAGGCCTTCCGCGCCGCTTCGCAGCCACGCGCGCTCCCATCCCTTGATCGTCCCGTAGCCGACGCACAAATTGAATTTTTTGCGGATTTGGGGGTAGGTCATCCTGCTTTCGAGTCGGGCGCGGACGAC